>JADFVZ010000114.1 GCA_015222805.1 Pseudomonadota bacterium | reverse complement strand
TTTAAGATACACCGATAAGGGTGTATCCAGGTCGGCAAGTACCGAGCGCCACACCGGAATCCGGTTATAGCCTTCTGCTGCTAATTGCTGAAATTGTGCCTTGTCCATGAATATACCTTGCGCCGGGTACTAGCGATTCACAATACTGGATAGGAATTGTAGCGGGTTTATTTCAATAAATACGCAATTAAATGCAGATTATTGGTCAGGATGCCTGAAACAGTCTACTGTATGGTCGTTGACCATGCCGGTGGCCTGCATAAATGCATAACAAATAGTCTCGCCGACAAAGCGAAAACCCTGCTTCTTAAGTGTCTTACTCATGTGTTTGGAAACTTCTGTTGTTGCTGGTACCTCACTGGAATTTTGCCAGTTATTGATCAGCGGTTCGCCATCGACAAATTGCCATATCCATTCATCAAAACTACCGTATTTATCCTGGATATCGAGAAAAACACAGGCATTGCTTATCGTTGATGCTATTTTCAGGCGATTGCGGATAATACCGGCATTCCCCAGCAGTTCCTGCACTTTTTTATCATCGTAGCGGGCAATTTTTCCCGCATCAAAATTATCCATCGCAAGGCGGTAATTTTCACGCTTTTTCAGTACTGTTACCCAGCTCAGTCCAGCCTGTGCACCTTCGAGGATCAGGAACTCAAACAACTTTTGATCATCATGCAGCGGTGTGCCCCATTCCTGGTCATGGTAATCGATTTCAAGTTGGCTGCCCCGGCACCAACTGCAACGGTTTTTTGCTACTGCAACATCATTCATGATCTACACCCCGGTATTCGGCAGGCTAAGCTGAAATTCGACACCCGCATTATTTTCAAGATTGTGGGCAACGGCCAGGCCTTGATGGGCTTCGGCGATTAATTTCACCAGATACAGCCCAAGGCCAAGATGGGGTACACCATTCCGGGTCTGGGAACGGAAGGAAACCAGCGATTCGAATAAACTGTCCTGCATTTCCGCCGGTAAGCTCGAACCGGTATTGCGTACAAATATTTGCAGACCTTCAGCCGTGTTGCGCAATCCAATGGTGATCTGATCTTCAGGTCCGGTAAAACTGACCGCATTATCGACCAGTTTGTCCAATGCCTGCGCCAGTAGCTCCGGTGCACCGTGGATATGACACACAGGCTGATCCAGTACACATTCAATCCTGCGATCCGGATGTATCTGGGCGTAAGCTTCCGCACTTTGGGTTAGCATGGCAGCGAGATCAAAAGATTCGCTATCAGCCACAGCGATGGTTTGCTCCAGGCGGCTGGCATCGCTCATCGCGCGTAAAATTCCTGCCAGACGATCACTGCCCTCCTGTGCCCGGCTGATATAAGTCGCAGCTTTCGGGTCTGCGGGGTCCCGGGATAAATTCTCCAGGGATGAGCGCACAATCACCAGCGGTGTTTTAAGTTCATGTGAGAGCTTACTCGCCAGGGTTTGTAAATACTGGTTATATTCCCTTACCGCCTGCAGCAATCCAGCATCAGTGCGGGCCAACTCACCAAGCTCATCGTTGTCATTCAATAAGGGTAAATCCGGGTCATCCTGCGGCCTTTCCCTGGCCCGGTTTACAGCCTGGTTTAACTTCCTGACTCGTACGGACAGGCGCCCGGCAAATAAATACATCGCCAGCATAATAACTAGCATGGCCAGTACGGAAATTCCAACTATTCTTACCAGCGCCTTATTACTAAGCAATAACAAATCATCAGAAACCGCCTGCATCTGCAAGCTTCCAACAGTCTCACCATCACTGAGTACAGATACAGAGACCGCATTAATCATCTGTGCCGTACCCGTATTTCGGGTCCAGCCGTTACTCGTAAATCCATCCGGAAAACGTGCAAGATTGGCAGGGGTGCCCCCACTTGCCGGTAGTTGCTTAGACATCAGGTTATGAATTGCCCGCTCAACCCAGCTGGCCTGGCGCGGAGCAGATACAACTGCTTCACCACTTGCGCGTGCACGGATATTACCGGTGCGGTCCAACAGCCAGGCAGACTGGCCAGCCCCCAATAGACTTTTTATCTGTGTCGCAATATCGGCCTGTGAGAAGGCCAGCTGCAGGCGTTGTAGCCTGATCTCCCGGCTGATCAGGCGAACATCCGAGTCATCAACATCAACCAGTCGAAGGCTAATACCCGAGACGGCCATCTTCAGGGGCATAACTAGCTCAACTTGATAACCATCAAATTTATCCAGCCAGTAGCCACTGATCTGGCTGTGCTGATTGCTATTCAGGGTTATGGGGCCGGTAGCTGCCGAGACGATGCGGAACCCGGTCATACCCTGATGACCAAACAGGTTCATCTCGAGTCCATCCATAGCGCCCTGGATAGCCAGATTTTCACGTACGGGGGTTTGGTCAGTAACCGCTATGGCCAGCCATAGCAGCGTACCGTTGCTGCGTACAGCCAGCTTTAGACCGAGCTTGCCATCATCGCTGGCATACTGTTTCCAGTAACCAGGTGCCGCCGGCCAGTTGGTAAAATACCCGTCTATGGCGATGTCATTGCCATCACTAACCAGCAAATCATTTTCATCTGCACGGGCAAGTTCATTCAGTTCACCCTGCAGTGAACGGGCAATAGTCAATGCCGTTGCCTGCAAAGCCTGTTGTTGCCCCGCACGCAGGAAAGCTTCCAGTTCGCGCAGCAACAACCAGGAACTGAGCGGCAGCACCAGGGCAACCAGTGCCAGCAGCAATAATTTCTGGCGTAAATTCATCCGGGGATTATATCAGCCCCGGTTATATTACTAAGCCGGAAGCCAACGATAACCTGCGCCATAGACAGTATCCATTTGCGCGAAATTCGCATCGATCTCCTGGAACTTGCGGCGGATGCGTTTGATATGGCTGGTAATGGTCTGGGCATCGACGAAAACATTGGCATCATCCATTAATTGTTCACGGGAACGCACATGCCCCGGATAGCGTGCCAGCGAATGGATCAGCCAGTACTCGGTAACCGTTAATGGCACGACCTCGCCTTTCCATGCAGCTTCCATGCGCGCAGGCCGCAGGCGCAGGTCACCACGTAATAATTCATCCTCATCCGCACCGCTGGAAAGTGCCTCAACCCGGCGCAGCAGGGCTACTACCCGGGCAATGATGTGGTTCATGCTGATTTCTTTGGAAAGATAATCATCCGCACCCAGTCGCAAGCCGGAAATGACGTCGAGGTCTGAATCACGCGCAGTTAAAAAGATAATGGGTAATTTTCGTGACAGTGCCCTGAGTTCGCGGCAAAGCTCAAAACCACCCTCTACTTCATCACCCAGGCCAACGTCGATAATAACCAGTTCAGGCAGATGCCGGCGAAAAGCTTCCATGGCAGAGATTCGGTCGGCATAGCCGCTGACCCGGTAACCGTATCGGCGCAGGGCATCCATATAATTATTGCGGATAGCGGCTTCATCTTCGATTATGGCTATGTGTCGCTGCACACCTGTCTCCTTTTAATCCCTGGCGGTTATGGGGTGATCTTAATTAACACTATTTTACGATCATTCCCTGCATTTCATATATACATTATCGACACTGTCATAACTTTGCCAGAATTCCCGCCCAAGTGGTCATAATCCCACATCGCTGCCACTCACACCGATTGTTTAATCAATCCATCTTATTCAGCAACCACAATAACCAAGCAGGGGAAAGACATGCAGCACTACCTGAGTAACCCGGAAATATTAAACAAGCGCTTAAATGACCTACTCAACCACTATGATCCCGAACTGGCCAGGGAGTTCAGGAGCAAAAACATACAAATAAATATTCGCCGCCGATTGCGTTGGCAGGATCGTTACCTGCTCATCCTGTTTTCAATCCTGTTTTCCCTAATGCTGCTGGCAAGTGCCACGGCAAACGCCGATGAAACCTGGGGAATGCAGTTTACCCGGAACGACCAGTTAATTGATGCAGTAGCGCTCAATACCACCATTGAAGTTGAAGTGATCGGTTCACAGGCCCGGGTTGAGGTATTCCAGCAATTTCACAACCAGTCTGACCAGTGGGTAGAAGCCAGTTACCGTTTCCCCCTGCCCGATAATGCTGCGGTGGACCAGCTGAAAATTAAAGTCGGTGGGCGAACCTTAATTGGGGAAATCCAGGAAAAACAACAAGCTGAAAAAAACTACCAGCAGGCAAAACAAAATGGCCAGCTTACGAGTCTGGTTAAACAGGAGAAAGCCAACCAGTTCCATACCCGGCTGGCAAACATCGGGCCGGACGAGGTGATTACCGTCAAAATCGGTTTTTTACAGGCGGTTCGGCTGATAGACGGCGAGTTTCGTCTGCGCCTGCCAATGACCTTCACCCCGCCCTATCAGCCTGGTACTGCTGCAGAAATTTATAATCCTACTTCCGAACTGGCCAGCCGGAAACTGCCCGCAGCTTCCGAACATAAGTTAATGCTGAGCGTAAATTTGTTGACCAATTTTGAGCTTACCAACCTGAACAGCAGCTATCACGCCATAAATGTGCATGAAACCAGCCACGGTTATTACATTATCCTTGAGGATCCCACCCAATCAGGCCGGATGCAGCATACAGACCGGGATTTTGAACTGGTATGGAGCCTGCAGCCCCAGGATCAACCGGCAGCATCGGTACTAACCTGGGAAGATGATGATGGGTTTTATGCCCAGCTGCAGCTGGTACCGCCACGCAATGAAGTCCTTGATGAAAGACCGCGCGAAGTTATCTTCATTATCGATACCTCGGGCTCGATGGCAGGGGTCCCCATGCGCCAGGCCAGGCAGGCATTAGCCGTGGGGCTCGAACAATTACGCCCTGAAGACCGCTTTAATATTATTCGCTTTAGCTCCGATGCAGATAGCCTGTTCAACTCACCAGCTACCGCCACCGACAAAGCCCTGCGGTTTGCCCGGACCGTAGTTAAAGACCTGCATGCTGATGGCGGCACCAATATGCGCCCCGCACTGGAACTTGCCTTGAAAAACCCACCTAATGATGACCATTTGCGCCAAATTATCTTTATTACTGATGGCGCCGTAGGTAACGAGTCTGAAATTTTCCAGTTTTTATATGAGCAACTCGACAACACGAGGCTGTTTACCGTGGCCATCGGGGCCGCACCCAACAATTGGTTTATGCGCAAAGCCGCAGAAGCCGGACGTGGAAGCTATACCCATATCGGTAAACTGGACGAAATTGCAGAACGTATGAACCTGTTGTGGCAACGAATCTCACAACCGGCGCTTGAAGATGTATGTATTGACTGGGGACAGCAGGCTGAAATGTATCCTGCTGTTGTTCCGGATTTATATGCAGGCGATAGCTTATTTGTAACGGCCCGCCTGGATGGCCCGGCAACTGAAGTCACCATTTGCGGTCAACTCAATGGGGTGGGATGGGAGTATACCCAGCCGGTGTCGGGCAAACATGCCAATGCTGATATTGCGCGATTATGGGCACGTAATAAAATTGAAACCATCGGCGACAACCAATTGCTGGGCCTGCCCTTTATCGATGCCCGCGAACAAATACTGGATGTTGCATTGCAGTATGGACTATTGAGTCAATTTACAGCATTGGTCGCGGTTGACCCTGAACCAGTGAGAAGCCCAACTGAAGCCATCAGTAAAAGCAAAGTTGCCTCATTGATGCCAAACAAGATGAGCCTGCAACTGGCGCAGGGAGCACTGGGTTGGCAGCTGCAATTACTGCTGGGACTGATATCGCTGCTGGTTGCAGGCGGTATGTTCTGGCGTAGCGGCATTCAAAAAGATGATTAAGTCTAAAACCTGGGCACTGGCTGCTGCAGCCAGCCTGGTATTTGTTATCCAGTCCCTGTGGTTGCCGGCTAAAGCACAGCTGGGACAGCTGTTACTGGAAAGAAACTGGCAGCAGATTGTTGCTGGAAAGCCTGCTGCCAGCGCCTGGCCGGGGGCAGATATACAAGCGGTAGCACAACTGGAAGTACCTGCTTTGGGCATTCGCCAACTGTTAGTCGCCGGCCAGCAGGGGAAAAATCTGGCCTGGGCGCCGGGACTGGTCGGTGCCGACAGGCCAGGATTATCCGATACCGTTGTATCTGCACACAGGGATAGTCATTTTCGATTTTTAGAGGAGATTAAAGTGGGTGATCGGATAGTCCTCACCACAGCCAGTGCGAGTTTTGAATACCTGGTAGAGTCAATGGAGGTAGTAGATTCAAAGATACACCATCTACAACTGCAAACCGATGGGCAGCATTTGCTTCTTACTACCTGTTATCCATTTGATGCGCTTCAAAGCGGGGGCGCATTGCGGTATGTGGTGACTGCGGTCGCAACGTGATTTGTTGGCTGTCGGGGGATTTGATGTCACCGGTGCGTTACGCCTGCGGCTAACACACACTACTCTGACCCCGGCAGTATAAGCAGCAATTATATATTTTTAACAGCTCCATTTTTCATCATCCAGCGATTATAGATCACCAGGGAAACCGCTGTGGTTCCAGCAAGGATTGCGAACAGTATCCACATCTGGTTCGGCTGATTTATTCCATGCGGCCCATAGTGCTGGTAGGCCAGGCCGGACAGCAGCCCACCAAACAAATTACCAAGGGCCACGCTCCAGTAAAAGTAACCCATGTACATGCCCACCTTTTCAGGTGGTGCGATACGTCCGGCGTACTCCTTTGAGCGGGGACTGGCCATCATTTCACCCAGGGAGAATACCAGTATGGCCGAGACCACTACCCAGCCACTCATACCCAGCAGGTACACGCCGAAGCTGGCGATGGTGACGCTCACGCCGATGATAATGCTACTCAGCGGTGTGGTCTTACGCAGGAGCCAGGAAACCAGCACCTGAAAAAGAATGATACCGAAGGCATTGAGGTTGATCAGGTGTTCCGGTTTAACCTGGCCATGCTCAAGTACCGCACGCGACCAGTTGGTTGTATCAAAGCCGAGGCTGCCGGCGATACCGGTAAACCAGGCCGCTGCCGGTCCGAAAGAGGCAATCAGGTCCGAGGTATCCACGTAGTCGCGAATATATTCGGGCAGGGTCATAAATATCTGGTTGAATGAAACCCAGAAGCCCGCCATCAACAGTAAAAACAACAGGTAACGCCCCTCACCGATAGCCATGGGCTGCAAGTACCATGGTCGCACCGGGCCGACCGTCCGGGTTGCACGAAACATGACATCCAGCAGCAGGTTGCCGATGAGCCAGGCAGCTCCAACCGTCCCAACCAGGGAAAAATCCCACCATTTTGAGCCCATCACCAGCACCACCAGCAGGCCGCTGACGAGGATGAAGAAACGTAAATTCCCCACCACCTCGACCATGCCCTTGAAAACCTCACGCAACGGACGATGGCTCTCTGCTTCGCTATCCCGTGGCGGTTCCTTATAGAACAGCAGGCAGATAATGGATAACATCACAATCCACCCGGCCGAGGCATAAAAAACCAGGTCCCAGCTCCAGCCACGTACGATACCTGCAACGATAGGACCGATAAACCCGCCAACATTGACCATCATGTAGAAAATGCCAAAGCCGACCGAACCGTTTTCCTCGTTGGTTGATTTTGCCACAGTGGAGATCACAACCGGCTTGAACATGCCGTGGCCTACTGCCACCAGGAAATAAGCACCGAGGAAGGGCCAGAAGCCCGTTGGCATGGACAAAATGATATAAGAAGGCGCCATCACCACAGCCGATGCCAAAAACATTTTCTTGTAGCCGTAGCGGTCTGCCAGGGCACCAAAAACGGCAGGAAATAGATACAGGAAAAAAGTTGCCAGTCCCTGAATCACACCCCGATCAGCCGAAGAAAAACCAAGCCCCCCGTCTTCTACTGCTCCGGTCAGGTACAGGGATGAAACGGCGTAAAAGCCGTACCAGCCCATCCGCTCGAAAATTTCCATACTGTTGGCGACCCAGAATGAACGCGGGAATTGGCTAAGCGTACCGGTCTTTGCAGTCATATTATTTAAATCCTCGTCGGGCTTTGATGCGGTCGTAGGCTGTATTGATGGCACGGGTTTTTTCCCGGGCAATATCCATCGCTGATTCCGGCAGGCCCTGGTGAATCAGTTTATCCGGGTGGTATTTGCTCATTAACTTGCGATAAGCACGCTTTATCTCACTGTCACTGGCCTTGCTGTTGATACCCAGGATCGAATAATCCTGATCCGGAGTGGAAGTACTGCTACCCGGCTGGTAATTGGGTCCGCTACCCTGGCGGCCGCTGCGAAACCAGGCGAGGAGTTCATCCAGCAACTCGACCGGCAGGCGTAATTCTTTAATTACTACCCTGAGTACCTGCATTTCTGCCGGGGCCAGTTTGCCATCCGCGGCGGCGGCCTGCAGCAGGATTTCAAAAAACATATGGCGCAGGTCAGGCCGGGTAATGGTTAATTGTGCGAAACTTCGAATTTCTTTTGCGAAATTATAGTCACTGCTTTTACCGCGATTGAACTGGCGGATGGCTTCTTTACGATCTTCCCCTGCCAGATGCATACGCTGCATCAACATATCAGCCTGGTTGATTTCGTGCTGGGAGACATGGCCATCCGCCTTGGCAAGATGCCCGAGGGTGGCAAACAGGTTGCTGAAAAAAGCTTTCTGGATATCACGGGCCTGGCTAATGCCGGCGCGCCACTGATCAAAAAGATGACCAAGAAAGCCACCAAAGATCGCACCTGCAAGACCGCCTTTGGCAAGGCCAATGACAAAACCGATGATTTTGCCGATCCAGTGACCGTTATTGAACAATTCCAGCTCCTATATGTAGATTACCGCGCACAAACATGAAGCGCTTATTCTATAATAAAAGGCTGTTGGTTAACCTGAATATTTTATTTTAGCGGGTAATGCAATACCGCTACGCGTGGGCATTCATGCCCAGCCTACTTTTGGAGTACCCGGTGCAAAAATGTGTTTACCAAACCGAGTGGATTAAAAACATCCCCCTGCTCTATCAGGGCAAGGTTCGCGATGTTTTTGAAATCGACGCAGAACGCCTGCTCATCATCGCCAGTGATCGCCTCTCTGCTTTTGATGTGGTACTGCCAGATCCGATCCCGGGCAAAGGCGAAATTCTCACACAAATTTCAAATTTCTGGTTTGAGCATACGGCAGCCAGCATGCCAAATCATTGCCTTGAGGGCGATCTTGCGGAAGTCCTCGGTGATTCCGAACTGGCCGCCAGGCTTCAGCAGCGAGCGGTGATCGTTATGCGCATGAAACCCCTGCCAGTAGAGGCTATCGTCCGTGGCTATATTATCGGCTCCGGATGGAAAGACTATCAGGACAGCGGGGAAATCTCAGGAATCAAACTGCCTGCCGGACTGCAACTGGCAGAAAGATTACCCGAGCCTATTTTTACACCATCCACCAAAGCGGTGGCCGGTGACCATGATATGAATATCAGCTTTGCGGAAATGAAAAATCAGGTCGGGGTTGAACTGGCACAACAGGTTCGCGATGCCAGCCTGAACATCTATACGCAGGCAGCAGAATATGCGCGTACTCGCGGGATCCTTATTGCTGACACAAAATTTGAATTCGGTCTGGATGCTGAAGGTAAGCTACGAATTATCGATGAAATGCTGACCCCTGATTCATCCCGCTTCTGGCCGGTCGAAGGCTATCGACCGGGTATTTCACCACCCAGCTACGACAAACAGTACATCCGCGATTACCTGGAAACACTGGATTGGGATAAGACTTCACCGGGTCCGACCGTACCTGCTGAGATTATTCAGGCGACCACAGCAAAATACCAGGAAGCCTGGCAGCGCCTGGTGGATTAAAGACTAACCGACTAAGTCGCAGGAGGTGCGTTATGTGCGGATTTATCCTTACGGGCTATTTCAGCTTCTTCCCTGGCGATGTTTTTTCTAATCCAATAGCGGAACCAGAAACCCATACCAAACATAAAAGCACTGCCAACGATAACGAAAATACCGATCCAGCTGGTAAATAAAATTTCTGTTAATGATTGCATAAGCTAGCCCTAAAAATTATTCATTGCTCAGATGAGCATCATAACTGTGTTTAATCATTGTGGCATCAAACAAAGTTTATATCCTTGATCTAAATCAGGCGGGGATCCAGTGGTTTTTTCGTTCAAAATACTATTACGCCAGGAAAAACAGCACTACCTGTAATACAGCCAGGGTCCAGCCTGCCGCCAGCACATCGTCGAGCATAATACCAAAACCACCTGATACCTTTTTATCCGCCCAACCGATTGGCCAGGGTTTGATAATATCGAAAAACCTGAAGATCACAAAGGCGGCCAGCAGCCAGGTCCACTGATACGGGATAAACAGCACACACAGCCAATAGGCTGCGATTTCATCCCAGACAATCCCACCATGATCATGCGCACCCAGCTTGCGTGATGCCGCATCACAAATCCAGATACCCAGGATTAACGCTGCCGCAACTGCCAGTAGTTGCCAGGTAAACGGCAGGGCTTTTAGAAGAGGCACAAAGGGCAGTGCCGCAAGCGTACCGAATGTTCCCGGTGCAACGGGTGCCAGTCCGCTGCCAAAACCAAAAGCTAAAAAGCCTGAAGGTGAGGAAAAGGTGACCTCACGCAAGCGCTGCCTCGAAGGTTGTTCAGTCATTTTTAAAATGCTCATAACCGCTAGATTCGGGTGTAAATATAGCACCATCAGCAGCTAAAAACTCCAGCCCGGGCGTCGCCTGCACTTCACCAATCACGTTTAAGGCTATATTTGTTTCTGCTGAAATCCCTGCCAGGCGGGCCTGTTGTGCTGCCGGCAGGCTGAATAACAACTCATAATCATCACCGCCACTGAGGGCCAATGAGTATCTCTCCTGTGTATTTACTGTCGTAAGTGCAGTGGCCAGGGGTAATTGATTTAACTGGATTTTCGCCCCTAATTCCGTACCTGCCAGCAAACGCTGTAAATCCAGGCCAAGGCCATCAGAAAGATCCAGTGCTGAACTGGCAATACCACTCAGGGCCAGGCCAAGCGACACCCTTGGCTGTGGCCGGTTGAGTCGTTCCAGCAAGTCGGCATCGACTGATTTTCCCGCCTGCAACTGCTGCAGCGCGAGGGCTGCACCGCCAAGTTCACCGCTAACCACCAGTAAATCACCCGCCTGTGCACGCCCCCGCAGCAATGCCTGTCCCCGCATCACCTCGCCCATAGCCTGCACTGTGATACTGAGGTGACCGCGAGTGGTATCACCACCAATTAAATTAAGATTGTATTGACTGGCAAGTGCTGACCAGCCGGCCATAAAATCCTGCAACCAGTCAGTATTTGCTACAGGCAAGGTAAGCGCCAGCTGGGCAAAACGGGGGGTTGCAGCCATTGCCGCAAGATCGCTCAGGTTAACAGCCAGAGATTTCCAGCCAACATCATAGGCTGAAGTCCCTTCCGGAAAGTGTACTCCGGCAACCAGTGTATCCGTACAGGTAACCAGGTCATGCTGTTCAGGGACCCTGATAATGGCGGCATCATCACCAATACCGAGGATAAGATTCGGACCGGTTCGCTGCTGTGACTCATTCTTGGTGATGAGTCTAATCAGGTCGGTTTCATTGCTTGATGCAGCCATTCAGGATGATACCAGGAGCTTGTCGGATTTGACCGATCGTAGCGAGAGAAAGTCGATCATGTTAAGTCCTACAGGCACCTAGCTTTGCGGTTTTTCTGCTGGCTCGGCAATCGGGTTATCCGCCAGCTTTTCGGCATCCATCTCCACTTTGCGCCAGTCGGCAACGGCTTTATCCAGTACCCCATTGATAAAGCTGTGGCTCTGCTCAGCACCAAAACGATGTGCAAGCTCAATGGCCTCGTTTAATACTACTTTGGCCGGCACTTCAATCGAATTCAGCAACTCTACAGCTGCGATCCGCAGAATGGCACGCTCGGTTTCATCTACCTGGCAAATTGGGCGGTCGAGGAAGGGCTGCAGTTTTTCATCCAGCCCCTCATGCTTGTTGATGACATTACTGAGCAGGAATTTAAATAAATCACTGTCAGTATTGGACATGTCCTGCTCTTCATTGAACTGGGTAATAATTTCACGGCTGCCGGTGCCGGTCATTTGCCACTGGTATATTCCCTGAACAGCACGCCGACGCGCGCGCTGGCGGCGCAATACAGATTCCGGCAGCCTGTTTTTTTGTCGGGCCATTAGAGCACCTCCGCCTGTAACTGTTGTAGCAGGTCACACATTTCCAGGGCAACCATTGCTGCATCCGCGCCTTTATTACCGGCATCCATTGATGCCCGTGAAAGCGCCTGCTCTACTGTGTCAGTTGTCAACACACCAAAAGCAACCGGCTTGCCTGTATCCAGTGAAACCCGGCTGATACCGGCACTGGCCTCACCGGCAACAAAATCAAAATGTGCAGTATCGCCGCGGATAACGGTTCCAAGAGCGATAACAGCGGAAATATCATCCCGCCCGGCCAATGCTTGCGATACCAGCGGCAGTTCAAATGCACCCGGGATCCGCACCAGCAAAATATTCTCAGCTAACATGCCGTTGGCGAGCAGGTTCAAACGGGCACCCTCGACCATCTGGTCTACCACAAAGGCATTAAAACGTGCGGCTACGATAGCAACTTTGCCCTGCGGCGGTTGGATCTTGCCTTCGATTGTTGTTAGCGCATCAACACTCATGCTGCACCATCCACTTGTCTTCCGGCGATTGAATCAGCCGCCGGATCAACATATTCAACCACTTCAAGATCAAAACCTGAAAGACCGGACAGGTGGATGGGGGCTCCCAGTACACGCATCTTCTGCACCCCGATGTCGGCAATAATCTGCGCACCTATTCCATAGGTACGTAACTCCCGGGAACTGCGGTTATCACCACTGGCTTCCATCGCCGGTAATGGCAACTCCTGCAAACGGTGAAGCAACGACTCCTGGTCTTCATCACCGCCCAGCACCAGCACCATACCGCTACCTGCCCTGGCGATTTCACACATGGCCACTCGCAAGGGCATACCTAAATCATCTCGTTCCACACCAAGCACATCACTGAGGGTATTGCGTACATGTACACGGACAAGAAACGGAGTATCAGTATCGGGTTCACCCTGCATCATTACCATGTGCAGGTTGTTTTCGATGGAATCTCGAAAAATTACCAGCTTAAACTCGCCTTCTTCGGTCTTCACCTGTTGCTCGCTGACTCGTTCTACACAACAGCCGTTTTTCATCCGGAAATGAATCAGGTCAGCAATGGTACCAATTTTCAGATCATGCTCACGGGCAATTTCTTCCAGCTGCGGTCGGCGTGCCATACTGCCGTCCTCATTGAGGATTTCAACAATTGCAGCAGCCGGCTCCAAACCTGCCAGCAAGGCCAGGTCCACACTGGCCTCGGTATGCCCGGCACGTGACAACACTCCGCCCGGCTTGGCCATGATCGGGAAAATATGCCCCGGCTGGGTCAGGTCTTTAGGGGTGGCATCCGGTTTAACCGCCGTGCGGATGGTATGCGCACGATCATAGGCAGAAATACCTGTGGTAACACCTTCAGCCGCTTCGATGGTTACCGTGAAGTTGGTCGCAAATGCCGCATCGGTAGAGGCTGACATCAGGGGGATATTCAACTGCTCGCAACGCTCTTTGGTCATTGGCATGCAGATCAGGCCGCGACCGTGGCGGGCCATGAAGTTAATATCTTCCGGACGCACCATGCTGGCCGCCATAATCAGGTCACCTTCATTTTCCCGGTCTTCATCATCCATCAGGATGACCATTTTGCCGCGACGAATGTCTTCGATTAATTCTTCTATTGTGTTTAGTTTCATAGTTATTACTCATGCCGGCCAGTAAGCGGCCGTTGATTAACCCTGTTGCTGATACTCAAGCTGGCGTGCAATATAGCGGGCCAGTATATCAATTTCCAAATTTACTTTATCCCCGGGCATTAGTTGTCCCAGGCTTGTCTGTTCCAGAGTGTGTGGGATCAGGTTGACTGAAAATGTCTCTTCAGGTCCGCTTGATTCAACTGAATTCACTGTCAAGCTAACTCCCTCGATAGTGATTGAGCCCTTGGCGGCAACCAGCGCTGCCAGCGCTACAGGCAGCGAAAAAACCATCCGGGTTGAACTGTCATCCGCCGATGTTTGCAACAACTGCCCTACAGTATCAACATGCCCGGATACCAGGTGTCCACCGAGCGGATCACCGGCCTTGAGCGCGGCTTCCAGGTTAACTGCATCTCCTGCCTGCTTATCACCGAGGGTGGTGCAGGCAAGGCTTTCATTGGAAACATCGACTTGAAAAACTTGTCCCTCGATACGGGTTACTGTCAGGCAAACACCGCTGACGGCGATGCTATCACCGATCGCCGTGGCGTCAAGATCCAGACCTTTGTCAACAAAAACGCGCAGACGGCGATCCTCACTGTGCTTGCTCAGTGCTTCAACACTTTCAATTTTTCCAATGGCGGTAATAATTCCAGTAAACATATTATTTCTTTTCAGCTTCAGGTATTAAGGTCAGGCGCAGGTCATTGCCAATTTTCGCAATATCCTGCCAATGCCAGTTATTAATCTGCTCCATTGAGACCAGCTCTTCCAGGACAAACATGCCCCTGGCTTTGTCTCCCATCACTTTCGGCGCCAGGTAAACTACCAGCTCATCGACCAGGCCTGCCGTGATCAGGCTTCCGGCCAGTTTGGCCCCGGCCTCAACCTGTATTTCATTAATTTGCTCTGCGGCCAGCGCGGTTAACAGCGGCCAGATATCCAGACCGCTGGCGCTAGCTGGTAAAACCAGTCGCTGATGACCCCGCCGTTCACAAGCAGACTGTAGTTCAGGCGGTACCGGTGAACTTTCCAGACCGGCGATCAATACCCTGCCAGGTTCGGTTAATATGGGGGCATCATGTGGTGTTTGCCAGCGGCTGTCGAGAATTATTCTTAGGGGCTGTCGTCCTGCACCAGGCTTGCGCAGGGTCATTCTCGGGCTATCAGCAAGCACCGTGCCAATACCTGTCAGTAGTGCCCCGCTCCTGGCCCTGAGTTCCTGCACATCAGCACGTGCCGGCTCACCGGTTATCCACTGGCTAGTACCATTTGCCAGGGCGGTGCGGCCATCCAGGCTAGCTGCCATTTTCATGCGGACCCAGGGGCGATTGTTTTCGCAGCGGCAGATGAAACCACGATTTTGCCAACGAGCCTCAGTGGCCATTAAACCGCTAATGACGGTAATACCGGCCTGTCGCAGTCTTTCAATCCCACGGCCCGCAACTTCGTGGTAAGGATCTTCCAGCGCGACTAAAACTCGCTGTACTCCCGCTGCAATCAGCGCATCAGCACAGGGTGGAGTACGCCCGTGATGGGCACATGGCTCGAGGGTGACATAAGCTGTGGCTCCCCGGGCCAGTTCACCAGCATCCTGCAAAGCGAAGACTTCAGCATGCGGGCCGCCGGTTTGCTGATGCCAGCCGCGCCCTACAATTTCACCCTGATTGACCAGCAGGCAGCCAACCTGGGGGTTGGGCATGCAACTGGCTGCGCCGCGACTGGCGAGATCCAGCGCCTCGACCATAAACTGGCGGTCGCTGGTGGAAAAATTCATGACTTTTTAGCTGATTTCAGCAGTGAGCGCTGGCGCTTGTCGGTACTGCCGGGGTGCTCACGCTCAAGGCGTTCAATTTCTTCACGAAAGGCCTGGACATCTTCAAAGCTGCGATAAACCGAGGCAAACCGTACATAAGCCACCTGGTCCAGCTGGCTAAGCGCTTTCATCACCAGCTCACCGACAAGTTTGCTGGGTATTTCCCGGGCATCAACCGCACGGACTTCCTGGAAAAGCAGGCGGATTGAACGTTCTACTGCATCTGTTTCTACCGGGCGCTTTTCCAGCGCCCTGAGCATACCCATACGTAACTTTTCTTCATTAAACATTTCCCTGCTGCCATCCGCTTTAATTACGTTCGGTAATTTTATTGCCACTGTTTCAAATGTATTAAAACGGGATTCACACTGGACACATTCGCGCCGACGGCGGATTTGCATACCGTCCGCTGTTACCCGCGAATCTATCACCCGGGTGTCAGTATGATTGCAGTAGGGACACCACATTTTCTTAGTTTGTATACACCGGGTAGCGGGCGCACAGGGCATCAGCAGCAGCCAAAACCTGTGCAGCAATTTTATCATCGCCGAGGTTGTCGAGCAGATCACACATTATTGTGCCCAACTGGCGACAATCGTCTTCATCAAAACCCCGGGTAGTTACTGCCGGAGTCCCCACACGTAAGCCTGAGGTAACGAAAGGTGAGCGCTGCTCACCCGGTACAGTATTTTTATTCACAGTAATATTGACTGCACCGAGGGCAATTTCGGCATCTTTGCCGGTGATATCCTTATCAGTAAGATCAATCAGCACAAGGTGGTTGTCAGTACCCCCGGAAACCACCTTATAGCCGCGCTCAACCAGTGTTGCTGCCAGGGCGCGGGCATTATCAACCACCCGCTGCTGGTAGTCCTTAAAGTCTTCCTGCGCCGCCTCTTTAAAGGCCACAGCCTTGGCAGCAATAACGTGCATCAGGGGTCCGCCCTGGGTACCGGGGAAGACCAGGGAGTTGAATTTTTTGGTCAACTCATCATTCTCGCGCGCGAGGATGATGCCACCGCGCGGTCCACGCAGGGTTTTATGGGTAGTGGAGGTAACCACATCGGCAAAGGGTATCGGATTGGGATATACACCTGCCGCAACCAGACCGGCAACATGTGCCATGTCCACAAAAAGATAAGCACCCACTTCATCGGCAATTTCACGCATCCGCGCCCAGTCAACGACCCGTGAATAGGCTGAAAAGCCACCTATAATCATTTTCGGTTGGTGCTCGAGCGCTATCCGTCGCATTTCATCATAGTCAATCAGGCCGGTGGCATGATCGACACCATATTGGGCGACATCAAAAAGTTTTCCGGAAAAGTTAACCGGCGACCCATGGGTCAGGTGGCCACCTTCAGACAGGCTCATACCAAGAACCTTATCACCCGGCTGCAGCAAGGCAAGATACACAGCCGCATTTGCCTGCGAACCTGAATGTGGCTGGACGTTGGCATAATCAGCACCGAACAGCGCTTTCACACGCTCAATCGCCAGTACTTCAGCCTTATCCACATACTCACAGCCACCGTAATAGCGCTTACCCGGATAGCCTTCGGCATACTTGTTGGTCAGTACCGAGCCCTGGGCTTCCATTACACACGGGGAAGCATAATTTTCAGAAGCAATTAGTTCAATATGGTCTTCCTGGCGCTGGGTTTCCTCAGCAATGGCGGCAGCGAGCTGAGGGTCATATTCGGCAAGTGTGAGCTTACGGTCAAACATAAATTGGATATCCATGAATTAGCTAATGATAAGGTAGCGGATCAGTATCGGAAAACAAGGATTTTAGCACTTTTATAGTACTTTTATAGGGCTTTGAACTGGCCTAAGTACCTTGAATGGACGATAATTACCCGCTATTCCTAAAACTGAAAGAAAACACCTATGGCTGAATATATTTACACCATGATCGGGGTGAGCAAAACTGTGCCGCCCAATCGGAACATCATCAAGGATATTTCACTGTCCTTCTTTCCCGGCGCTAAAATTGGCCTGCTGGGCATCAATGGCTCAGGAAAATCCACGGTACTACGAATCATGGCCGGCGTGGATCCGGAATTTGAGGGTGAGGCACGCCCCCAACCGGGGATAAAAATCGGTTACCTGCCACAGGAACCCCAACTGAATGAAAGCCTCACTGTGCGTGAAGAAGTTGAAGATGGCGTGGCTGGCATGCGTGACCTGCTGGTTAAATTTGATCAGATCAGTGAAAAGTTTGGCGAACCTATGAGCGATGTAGCCATGGATGAACTGCTGGCAGAACAGGCAGAGGTCCAGCAGCAGATTGAAGCCGGTAACGGCTGGGAACTGGAGCGAATCCTTGAGGTTGCTGCTGATGCCCTGCGCCTGCCACCATGGGATGCCAAAATCTCCAATCTCTCCGGTGGTGAGCTGCGCCGGGTCGCCCTCTGCCAGTTGCTGCTGGGGAATCCGGATATGTTATTACTGGATGAACCGACCAATCACCTGGATGCTGAATCTGTAGCCTGGCTGGAACGCTTCCTGGTTGATTTCAAAGGCACTGTAGTTGCCGTTACCCATGACCGCTACTTCCTCGATAATGCCGCAGAATGGATACTCGAACTTGACCGTGGCCACGGCATACCCTGGAAAGGCAATTATTCTTCCTGGCTGGAGCAGAAAGATGAGCGCCTGGCCCAGGAAAAACGTTCAGAGGCCTCACGCCAGCGGGCAATCAAAGCCGAACTGGAGTGGGTACGCAGCAATCCGAAAGGCCGGCGGGCCAAGAGTAAAGCCCGCCTGCGCCAGTTCGAAGAACTGAATTCCCGGGATTTCCAGGAACGCAACGAAACCCGGGAACTTTACATCCCGCCGGGTGAGCGTCTTGGTGACCAGGTTATTGAAGTTAATAACATCAGTAAAAGCTTTGAAGACAAGCTGCTGTTTGAAGACTTGAGCTTCACGGTACCACCGGGTGCCATTGTTGGCATCATCGGTGGCAACGGCGCGGGCAAGTCCACATTATTCCGCATGCTTACCGGCTCGGAACAGCCCGACAGCGGTGAGATCACCATTGGCTCAACCGTACAGCTTTCATATGTGGACCAGAGCCGTGCGGACCTCGATGGTGAACGTACTGTATGGGAAGAACTTTCAGATGGCGGCGAGTTTATTGAAGTGGGTCGCTACAAGGTTTCTTCACGCGCCTACGCGGGACGCTTTAACTTCCGTGGCAGCGACCAGCAAAAACAGGTGAAAAACCTCTCCGGTGGTGAACGCAACCGCCTGCACCTGGCAAAATTATTAAAATCCGGAGGCAATGTTTTGCTGCTGGATGAGCCTACCAACGATCTTGATGTGGAGACATTACGTGCACTTGAGGATGCTTTACTGAACTTCCCCGGCTGTATCATGGTGATTTCACATGACCGCTGGTTCCTCGATCGTATTGCTACCCATATCCTGGCTTTTGAAGGTGAGTCCCAGGTGACATTCTTTGAAGGCAACTTTGAAGAATATGAACTCGATAGAAAACGCCGCCTGGGAGATGAGGCCAGCCAGCCGCATCGAATGCATTATAAGAAACTGGTTACACACTAGCCTATGCGTGGGCATTTATGCCCACCCTGCCTTTCAATTGTATATGGGTGCTTAGCCTACACCCAGATACAATCCCAGTATGGGTAATCGGCATAGTGCTTTACCAGGCCTAACTGCTGGGGCTGGTGGATAATGCTCATCGCCAGCTCGCGGGCATATTCACGCCGATGGACAGGCTGCAGGCAGTATCGGCTTTGCCATAACGGGCCAACAAGACCTATGCTGGCCTGCGCAGTTTTGTTCACAGCAATCGCAGTACAAACTTTCAGGCGCTGCATTGCCTCAGCCAGGCTACAGTTAGACCCAGCCTGAATCATAAGATGTAACTGATCGGGTAACAACACCCATGCCAACACCTGGGCATTGCTGTTATCCAGGCAATGATGCAGGGAGTGTGCGGTTGATCGCGCCAGGAACTGATTATTAAACCAGTCTTTATCATTAACGGTCGCCATGGTTACCCAGGTCAGTTCACCGGGCCGGTTGGGCTTGAAGTGCGCCCGCTTGATTTCTGTTGAATCTGTGATTGTCTGAAGCATGCCTGTATGGTGCAGGCTTAAACTGCTGCGGGCAATCGGTGATCAACGGAAATGTTTGTAGGACTAGTTGATACTAATCCATCAGGGATTGACCAGTCATGGCGTAGACAATTCCCTACCTGACAAAGAAAAAGACCGCGGATGCCAATTTAATTGCTTTCTTGCTGCCGTGTCATCAACACACAAATCATGGTTCTGCCGGTTGATCATCTGTGGATTAATACCGGGTAAAAGACGGCTTGCCAGACGCAGTACCCAGAGTGGCATCCGTAACAGGCGAACCGGTTTTTGCTGGGCCATAAATACAGCCTCGATCATTTCCGCATAGGTCAGGCGACTACCACCAGCAAGCTCCCAGGTGTGCAGGCCTTTTGTTTCCCCGGCCAGCAAGCTAACTATTAAACTGGAAATATCCTCGGCGTGTACTGGCTGGCGTATACCCTTTGCCTGTCCGGCCACCGGCATAAATCCGAAGCGTTGAACAAGCGCCGCTACACGGCTGAGGTTTTTATCCAGGCCACAACCGTAGACCAGGGTTGGCCGCAGGATATGTAAGTTTTTTTGATTGTTTTTTGCCCAAACGGTTAAATCTTCCTCAGCCTGTAAAATCCCGGCAATAAGGCGGCGTTCACTTGCGTCTGAAGAATCCTGTTTGAACAAAACACTGGCACTGCTCATGGCGACCAGGCCCGCTACAGGCAATTTCCTGACCAGGTTACCTGCCAGCACAAGGGGTCCAGCAGAAATCAGATCCACAGGTCCAGTGAATGATAGCTGCTGCAATTGATCAACATTGCACCAGTGTAACTGCGGATTGTCTTTATATTGCTTAAACCATCCGGGTATTGACTGTCGGGAAACAGCGATTACCTGGCCACCTCCTGCAAGTAGGGCGGGAATCAGGAAATAACCAATTTGGCTGCTGGCGCCAGTAACAACCGTGACTATTTCACTCATAATCGGCCGTTCTGGAGAAGAGCTTTTGATACCAGATTACCGGAGCTTTCAGAATATAGTGACCCAGTATACTGATACCAACAACAAGTTGTTTCAGCAGGCTATTATCCGGAGCCTCAAATTTTTGATAATAACGCCACATACCCCGGTGCTTTTGCCACTCCACCCAGAGTGGGCGGCTGCGTGATGAAACACCTTGCTGATGTACAACCAGGGCGTCTGGAACCAGTAGCACTGAATAACCAGCAAGAGCAGCCCTGTGCATCAGGTCGAGATCCTCACAGTGGAGCCTGTAATCAACATCAAAACCACCGATTTCTTGCAGCTGGGTAGAGCGTATCAACAAGCACGCTCCGCTGACTGCTTCGGCAACTTGAGTACCTTCCGGTTTGACATGGTGACTGAGCTCTACGCCCTTACCGCTACGCGGCAGAAAAACTTCATGCATGGAAATGTTAAAGGTAGGCAATCTGCGCATGGTTGCCCGCTGCACCTCTCCCTCCGGATTAATCACCCAGGGACCGGCTATCATGGCCCGTTTATTTTCTACTAGTGAAGCACAAAGAATTGCCAGTGCATTATCCAGTAGTTCACAGTCTGGATTCAACAGTAGTATGAATTCGCTATCGGTCCTGGCAATACCCTGGTTACAAGCTGTAGCATATCCCGGGTTGTCCGTATTCCTGATCAATTCCACATTGGAATTAGCCGCTGATCCCAGGCACTCTAAACTCTGGTCTGATGACCCATTATCTACGACAATTATTTCTTGCAGTGATGATTTATTTAAAGCAAACAGGCAACGACTCAGCCATGAACCACTGTTGTAGTTAACGACCACGGCCGAGACACTGTGCTTATCCACAGCAATTCACAAACGGGTTTTAAACCAACGAGAAAAAAGGGAGCGATCACGCGACTGCTTACATTCTGCCTCAAGGGATTCCACCCGGGTCTGCAATTTATCTATCTGTTGATCACGTTGCTGCAACAATTTACCGGCTGCCATATTTTTACGGATTTCATGATTGTAATGCTGGTAGACCGATGCTTCTTCATCTGCAAATAAATTCAACGCAGGTAGCTGCGGAATGGCTTCTTCAGTTGCCGCACAAAGTGCAAGGAAATAGGTTGGCTTAAGTTGCAGGATATCAGCATTTTCCAGGCTGGCAGATGTCATAGATTGGCTTTGATAGCACCCTGGAGTTGCCAGGTCCCAAATTATAGAATGAAAACCAAGCTTTTGACCCCACAGGCGTACAACAGGAAATTGCTGATGCAGCAGTTCCAGTAATTCCTGCCGATAGAGTTCTTTCACATGCCAGGGATTTTCGTAATTTTCAGCATCACTATATTCTGCTTTATCGGGTGATGAGATTAACAAAAAGCCTCCAGGCTTGAGCAGATTCCTGAATCCCGCAAGCATAGCCTCCTGGGCCTCAAGATGCTCGAGGGTTTCAAATGAGATGATAGCATCAAACTTTTTCGTTGCAAATTCAAGCCGGCTGCAATCCGCCACGGAAAAATTCAGGTTTTCCACCTCACTGTAACGCCTTTCGGCATGTTGAACAGCCTCAGTGGAGATATCTACTGCTGTAACCGACTTCGCACTTGCAGCAAGGACAGCACTGCCATAACCTTCCCCGCAGGCTGCATCAAGCACATCAAGGCCTGTGACCAGTGTGCTGGCCAGAGCGTAACGATGATAATGTTCGTACCAGATTTCACGCGGAATTTCCGGGGTAAATCGTTCGCCGGTGAATTCCATTGGTGTGTTTTTTGACTCAATTTTCATTTGATCAGTTTGCCATACCCTTATTGCCACTGCAGAATTTAGTCAAGTGCAACGCCTTCGGCTGATAGTGCTGCAAGTAATTTTTCCCTTCGCTTAGCCAGCGGGTCTTCGCTAATATAGGAGCCTACGATTTCAAGGTAGTCGGGGTGGCAGTTTAATAAACGCCGCATACTTTCGTCACCCGGGCTTAATCCACGTGGTCCAAATGACTGATTACCCAGATGGCAAACATAAGCGTTATCGCACAGTACATTGCGTAACCCTGCATTTACTGCACGACGTGAATAGTCGTTTTCCTCACCATAGCCAAGACCAAAAGTAGTATCATCAAAATACCCCAGCTGCCGAATTGCTTTTGCTGTAATCAACATACAGAACCCCACAGCGGTGGGCAGCTGCGGATATTCTGCAGGTCCAGAAGCTGCAATCACCCTGGCCACTGCTTCTGGATCTGCAGGTACTGGGTTCGCCTGGCAAAACCCGGGAAGGGAGGCAATTTCTCCATTATTTGTCCATGGCGTGACAGTTGCGATCGCAGGATCAGTAGCCGCTGCCCTTTGCAGGCGTGGCAGCCAATCCGATGTGACTACTGCATCAGAATTTAGTAATACTGCATCTGCAGCTGCGCTACGCAAACCGATATTAGCCGTTTTTACAAAACCCAGGTTTACCGGGTTATTTATTAGCAGCCAGTTATTTGATTGCTTATACATTTCCAGCAGTGGACTTATTGCGGCATCAGTGGAGGCATCATTAATCAGTAAAACATTTGCGCCAGGCGGTAAATTCCTGGCCAGTGCATCTAGGCATGCCGTTGTTGCAGCAACTGCGTTATAGACGGGTACGATGACCAGTGGCCATTGATTCACCAATCAGTCCTCCCAGACATGCGGCAGGCGAACAAAACCCATTTCCCGGCTGGCACCGGAAATGATAAAGGGAAGTTCCTGTGTGTCGCATAGGCGCAAGCCCTGTGGATCCATGGAGTGGGCACGTAGACTATATGAACCGGGCAATAAAGCCAGGTCCTTAAAACAAATTCGGTAACGGCAAAGATTATTGGAAAGCTGTACAGGCAAAGTATCATCCTGGTCGGAAGAAACCCCGTAAACCGGGGTTCCGTCAGCACGTACCAGACCAAAAAGCATCACTGGCAGCTGCTCGTCAGGTTGATTTAATTCAACTTCAGCACGCAATGTATCTCCCATTTTAAATTGCGGAACCTCATCTTCAGAGTCTGGAAAAATCCGAAAAGATTTAACCCAGTATTGCCCGCTTCCATTTGATTTCCTGGACAGGCGAAGTTCTTTAGCTGATTTCTGTTCATGCCAGGCAAGGTATGCCTGGGTTACGCGGAAAACATCCCCACTCATACGAACTGAACCATTCTCTATCCAGAGTGCATGTTTGCAAAGTTTTTGGACCTGATACATAGAGTGGGATACCATCAGCAAGGTACCGCCATCTGCCAGGTACTCTTCAATCCAGCGAATACATTTAGCCTGGAAGGATTCATCACCCACGGCCAGTATTTCATCAGTGATTAGTAATTCGGGTTTAACTGCTGTTACTACAGCAAAACCCAGGCGCACCACCATCCCTGATGAATAGTGCTTGACCGGTTCATGTATTGACTCACCAATATCAGCAAAAGCCAGGATTTCTTCCATTTTCCCGGCAAGTTCAGCTGGAGTTAAACCTAACAGACTGGCTTTCAGCCGGATATTTTCCAAACCTGAAAATTCATCCTGGAAGCCTGCACCCAGTTCAAGCAATGCGGCAACAGTTGCATCGACTGCAACGCTACCTTCAGTTGGGCGTAAAACACCAGTAAGGATTTTTAACAGTGTCGATTTACCCGCACCATTAGCACCAATAATGGCTAGTGATTCCCCGGGTCGAACTTGCAAGTTTATATTATCCAGGACCCGGGATCCATTATTAATCCTCCGACCTAGCAGCAGGTTTCCGAGGGCTTTTAGCCTGTCCCTGCTGTGATTGGTATGTGGAAATACTTTGCCCACCCCATCCAATTCCGCCAGTAACTTCATCAGAAAAAGTCCTCAAAACGTGGGCTCAGGCGTCTAAAAAACCACAGGGAAAATAACAACAGCAAAATAATTGCCAGGCCTGTCAGTAACAGGGCCGGACTGACTGAATACTCCCCCCAGAGCAGAAAGTCACGCAAGCTGTTGACTATACCGGTCATTGGATTCAAGCGCATCCAGTGCTGGTACTCAGGTGGAATCAGGGAAATAGAATATAGAATAGGTGTGCCGAAAAACCACAACATCATAAATGGTGGCACCACATGTTCCAGATCACGAATAAACACATTCAGACTGCTTACCAGTAAACCAAGCGCAAGGGCCAGCATAAAAAGAAATCCTAAAACTACAAATGCCGGGAAAATCCCGAGCCAGTTTACAGGTATTCCAAAAAGTGTAATAACAAGCAGTATGGCCAGGTAACCTACCATGTGCATGATAAACGTTGCAGTTATCATGGCGATAGGAAACACTTCCGAGGATACTGAAACCTTGTCGATCAGTCCGGAATTGGTAGTTACCGAGTTTACACTCCTGAGTACAGCATCTGAGAATGCGGTCCAGGGCCAGAAAGCAACTGCAAGATACGGCAGGAAACCTGTGGTATCTGCTTCCGGTACCTTTGCCTTAAAAATGATGACAAATACGAAACCATAAATCAATAATAGCATCAGCGGTTGAATTACCAGCCATGCCAGACCACTTAATGAATCAAGATAACGGCTGCGGATTTCTCGCCTTACCAACTCCTTAACCAGTATGATATTTTTATGCATAAATTAGCTCGATATACCAGCTGATTATTATCGCAAATTTCTCACATACGCGTACACAATAATTCTTATTTTAACAACCGGTGCAAATCTGTGTACAGCCCCTGCCTGAATTTGACCAGGTTATTTACCCTCGGACGATTTATCCAGAAGACAGGCTTCAAGGGCAGCTTTGTGTTTATCATCTTTAAAATAGCGGTCAACCATTTCATCGAGGGCACAGTCCGGGATTATTACCGGCTCACTTAAATTGATATATGAAATATAATCGTTACGGGCTTTTTTAATGTAGGTCTGTTGTTGCTGGGATATTAGCTTATTTTTTACCGATTCAAACGGCAGGTACTCGGTTTTATGAATAGCATCCAGTCGAATTATATGGAAACCAAACTGAGTCAATACCGGCTCCGAAATGTCACCGCTATTTTTTAAATTAAAAGCTGCATCTTCAAAAGGTTTCACCATCTTACCGCGCAACACCGCAAGATATTTCCCTCCATTTCCTCGTGAGGCCGAATCTTCGGAATATTCCACAACAAATTTTTCCCACTGAGTCGGATCTGATATCAGTTTGGAATATAGCTGGTTACTCAACAGGCGGGCCTCTGCTTCGCTTCGGTTTGCAGTTCCGATAAGGATATGGGCGACGTCGATTGAACCGGGGTTATTAAATTCCTGCTTGTGCACCAGGTAATATTCTTTTGCCATAAGTTCAAAATCTGCTCCAAAAAGTTTTTCCTCCTCCTTGTGGTTAAGGTAGGCTTCTGCCAGTTCTTTAACCCCAGCCAGTTGAATTCTTAACTGCACATTGGGGGCAGTCTCAAAGCCCATTTTCTTCGCATCATCAGCTATCCGCTGAAACATCATCAATTGCTGTAATGTTTTTTTAGCTCTTTCACCATCCAGCAGGTAAGCCACCCTGTCACGTTGTGGTATTTTGCTCATTTGTGCATCAAACTGCTGCTGTGTTATTACACTGTCACCCTGCTGCATGATTGGATCGGTCGGCCCGGCATAGGCTAGAGGCTGCAATAGCAGTAACAGAAAACCAGGTCGGATTATGTAAGTCCAGTAATTCATTTATCACCTTTTAGAATCATATCTAAGCTTGACCCCATCCTGAGGGGAAAGCCAGTTAGTCTGCAGTTTCAAAAAAAATGCTCCGACAGAAGCCGGAGCATTGTTAAATAGTCTAAACCAACGTGTACCTATTGTGCTGGAGTAATATCCGTATAATCCATTAATCCCCAGCATGTAGCATTGGTACAGGCGCTGGTAAAACGAATATTTAAATAATAATCCGTTGTCGGCTCAAGTTCACAGACGCCATTACCCGGCACATAGTTATCACTTACCTCAAATCTAAGTAAGGAGGCTACACCCCAGGTCTCGGTACAATCCGGGTCCATTCCTGGCACAGTATTTTTCCCACCATTTGCATCCCTGCCATAAGTGAAATCACCGGGGCACTGGGTAAGCGTAGCCGTGCGCAGGCCGGCAGTACCAATTGTCGGTGCAGATGTGACAACACCGACACCTGAGCCGACCACACCTGTATTAAAGTGAACCGCTAAATTCCTTCCCTGATTCAGGCCAATAGTTTTCTGTGTAGAAATCGGGCCGGGCCATGTTCCACCCCAAACACTTGACCATTCATCATTCTGCATGAAATTGAATGGTATAGCACAGGAACTCGCATCAAGGTTCTGTGCAGGTAATTGTGATTCGACATTTACCCATGCAGTATTTATTGAGGTTGAATTCGAACATTCAACTCCATATGTCATTGCCATCGAATCGTGACGCGGGGTAAACACCAACGATCCGGAGGTAGCCAGATTTTGGCCTGCCCAGAATGGTGCTACACCTGTAGTTACACAGCTACTGGCATTAGAAGATGACCAGAAGAATGTAACCTCGTCACCTTCAGTTATAACCGTGCTGCTTTGACTGTTGACACTTAAAGTAGTCGTCACAGGAGGTAAGGCTGATCCAGTAGTTGCAACCGAAACACTGGCTTCGATGAAAGTGCTGGTATTATTTTGCTCATAACAGCGAAGCACGAAGACTAAACTGCCGGACTCAGAAATACGCAATGCTTTCGAGCCGTTAGTTGACAGAATATCAACCCAGCCGGATACACCGGGAGACATACCTCTACAGGAAACCGCATTAGAAGATGTCCAGGTAAGCGTTACATCAGTGCCAACTGTTACCGGGTTAGGTGTTGCTGTAAAGCTTGTAATCTGAACAGCCGTCCCGCTGGTTTCCTGGATTACCGTAACATTCAGACTATCAGTAACTGTGGTACCTGAACCATCTGAACAACTTAAATTAAATGTTTTTGTTCCTGTTGTACCAAAAGCGAGTGAAACCGATCCTGATGTCTCCTTATTTCCAGACCAGTCTCCGCTGGCTACACAGGAATTTACATTAATCGCATCCCAGGAAAGGGTGAAACTTTGATTAACCAGCGGTTGTGCCTTGCTACTGCTGAAGAAACGGATAGCAGGAGCTGTCCCACCACCACCACCCGTGGATACCTGAACATTGACTACACTGGAATTGTACGATTTTCCAGTACTATCTTTGCACACGAGATAATAGCTGCGGATACCTTCATTATTTTCGGTAAAGGTTTTACTGCTGTTCGCTGGCATATTAGTCGTGCTTGCGCCTAAATCAAAATCTACTGTACCTGAACAACTTTCCATCCCGGTAGTAGACCAGGATAAAGTTATTGGCTCACCCGCCGATATGGTCGAAGAAGAGGCGGTGAAGCTGTTTATGGCAGCATTTACTGTTGGCGGAGCTTCAGAAACGAAAGCCGATACGAAACTACTATCTAATTTAAGCCCCTGGTTACCTTCAGAGAAACAGCGAATCACATAATCCCGTGGCCCTAATGTGTTCTCAACAATTTCCCTGGAACCGCTGGTAGCGGCTAACTGACCATTAGGAACAAAATCCTGGCTGGCTTCACAATAATCAGCACCTGTAGATTCCCAGGTTATAGTTATAGTTTCACCCAAAGTAATGTCCGACTTGCTTACGGTGAATTTTGTTATTTCAGGATCGGGCTGGTCAACTACAATCTCGAGATTCCCGTTTGTAAGCAACCTGACGTTATCGTTTGTGGGGTTAATCAAAAACCAGGTAATCAAATCAGATGAACCGATAATTTCACCATCCACAATAAGTTGAAACAGAACCGAACCTGGCTCATCAACAGAAGTGTCAAGGCGCGTGAAATGCGCAGTCCCATTTGTTACTACTTTAATTTTACGGTTTTCATAATTTGCCGTAATTGATGTGATTACCGATGAATCACCAAGACGAACATTGTTAACGAGAAAATCACCGGCAGATACGGTAATACTTGCCGTTAGTAACAATGTAAACAACAGACTTTTTAATCTAAACATAATTTTATTCTCCAAGCTCCAAAAGCAAAATGTGTAAACCTGCGGATTATTAGATGTATTTTTTATATTTATAGATACCCACAGTGGAACCAATTGTATCAAAGAACTGCTATTACTGGTGTTAAGACGGAGTTAATTATTACCACTTGAGCAGGTAATTGCACCAGTTGGACAAGAATCTGCCATTTGAGATGAATTTTCCAGGCCTTGACCAAAGATTTTTTTAGACCAGGAAGTTGAATTGATCAGCATATATCTAAACTATTTACATGATCGGCAAGATAAAAAAAACAGGGGCTGCCGAAGCAACCCCTGTTCTGTACTCTTCGAGTATTTCTACTCTATGTGCACAACACCTTATCAATTATTAGTTTGGTGTGTACTGAGCACGTGTAGCTCTATGGTCATACAGTGCGCCGTAGAATGCACCAGCACCAACTCCTGAGTTAGAGAATGCTTCTAACCAGAAACCAGTTACAGGCAGACCCAGGAGACCATTGGCATCCATACGATCAGGCTGAGGGTTACCAGCACTATCAACATTAGTTACCATGTCGATTCTTGCCCAACCATTAGTGTAACCTGCTGGCAGTTCAAGAGTAACCAGTGAACCGAAACCATTGTCTATACCAGCGATCTGCAGAAGAGCAGGAGTATAGTCGGCTTCTTCAAAACGAATAATATTCGTTTCAGCACACAGTTCAAAGATTGGATCCTCACCTGGTGGTGGTTTTGGCGATACGATTACTTCGCCTTCACCCGGCTTAGGTTCACCTTCTTCACGATCCCAGAAGCGCAAAGTAACATCTTCACAGGCCAGGGCAGCAGCCATAGCTTCTGTAAACGGTGGTACTGGAGGCGTAGAGATTGAGAAAGCAGGATCAACATAGAAACGCTTAGTCGGGAAGGTCAGTACCCATTCAGAGCGACCAGCAAGGCTATGTTCAGTACTGTACTCATTCATCACGTTGTTATGCATAAACAAGGCAGAAACAGCTTCAACACTGTTGACATAGGTAAGGCTTACACCAACACCGGCGTCAGTGAAGATATTAGCAGTCTTGTTGCCACCTTCTCTCAGTGAAGGCAATTCAGAACCAGGATTAGAATGACGAGTTGCATCTGGAACGTAATCCACACCTTCACCCCAGAATGCATTTAATGCTCTGGCGTTATAGCTGTACATAGTACCTTCATCAACATCAATCAGCGCAGCACCACCGAACAGACCACCTGAAGGGGCAGTAATATCGTGACCACGATCGACCAACCAGTAAGGATTAACACTGTTAGGTGTCCATGCGTTAACCAATGTCTGACATGAAGCAGGCAACTGGGTGTTTGGCACGTGGCCAGCAAGCTGAACGTGTGTTGCTGCCGCTGCAGAACCACCAATCAGTGTACCCATTTCAAGCATTTCGAAATGACCTTCGGCAGCACGGGTAATGGATGTAGGACCGCCGTCACTATTAGTACCAGTGTAGGCAAAATCAAGGAAAGGCTGAACACCAAATCCACCGCCGTTACCATAGAAGTAAGGAACAGTACAGGATGAGTCAGCGGTAACCATGGTAGGTGTACCAGCATTATCTATAACTGCTGCAGTCCAAACGTCATAAGCTGACATATAGAGGTTAAAATCGAGTACTTCGCGAGAGTTTAAAGACTCAAGGAAACGTACTTTAACGGCTTTAGCCCATTCTGTTGTGTTAACCACAGACAGAATAGTGGTATTACCATTGTTAGTTGTGTAGTAAGGGTAGATAAGAACCTGGCCCAAACCATCCGGATTTACATTAATTGCTTGTGCAGAACCAGCAATACCGGCAACACCGGCAATACCAGCTAACACAGCTGTTACTAAATTATTTCTTTTCATTACAACACTCCTATTGTATACACAGGGCTGCAAAAATACGCCCGAACATACGATTTACGCTTGCTACGAACGCAATATATAAATGCTCGTAACGCATATTCGCAGTGGCAATACTACGATAAAATATAGGGAAAGGCAAACTTATTTTGAACAAATTCAAGGCTTCTACAGTCTCTTAACTGCTGGATTTCCATCTGTTGCTTTTGTACATAATCCTGGAAAATAAGCCTGACACCACCATAACGGGCAAGCAACTGCCGTTTTGTTGCAAATAAGCCACAAAAATAAATGTTAAGAAATTGTCAGGCCTTATCTGTTTTTAGCCCAAAAAGACATGTAAACACTCATTCTGAAGACGTTAGCCACCATTCTCCATCCTGCTTTAACCAGGTCCTTGTCAAGCTTTGAAAGCTTTCAAACTCAGGCACGCTACGCATTGGTCTAATTACTTTATAAACAATACGGACATCTACCTGGCAGGCATCCTCTTCACAACTGGTATCGACTAGCTCACCCCCAAGCCAGCTCACCCGGCGCATGGACATGGTGCGTTCATGATCCAGCTGGCTAACCCCTGAACGGTAGCCTGAAGAAGTGAACTGGTAGGTGGCGGCCCAATCTTTTGCGATTACAGCCTGCAACCAGGCAACAGCCCGGATTTCAACTGCTTGCTCATCACTCAAGCCAGGGTTCTGTGTACGCTGATATACGCTGACGCCTGCAGCGATAGCGACAGCAAGTGCCACAACGGCCAGCCATTTGATTAATTTCATGATATTTCCTGTTCCTTGCGGTTTATTAATTTTAACAATTACTGGTTATTGTCGGTCTTTACTGCATTCTCGTGCAAACCCCTGTCCGCACTCAGGGTTACAATGCCGCCCTGGCGAATGGGTTTAACGTTACGGAAACGATGCTGGTACTCATCCGTTACTATATCCAGCTCTGCAGCAGACTTAACCACTGTTGGTGTAATCATGATCAATAACTCGGTACGCTGGTTGCTCTTGTTGATTTCACCAAAAAGCGGGCCGACGTAGGGAATACGGCGCAACCCCGGAATTCCGGCTGAATTATCCGCAACAATTTCCCGAATTAACCCGCCCAGCAGAACCGTACTGCCACTCTGTACAGCAATCTTGGTGGACAACGAGCGGTCATTGATATTCGGATTGCCGTTAGGGGCAGTATCACTTGGGCTGGAAACTGTCTGGTTTACATCCAGGTAAACCAGTCCACCCGGGTTAACCCGCGGCGTTACGGTTAACTCCACACCGGTTTTAATATACTGGTTGGACTGGATGGTGCCCGTCTGTGAACCGCCCGGATTAAATGAAGTACCCTGCACGGCCAGGCTTTCACCCACGCTGATATTGGCTTCTTCGTTATTGCGTACAACCAATGATGGCGTTGACAGCACCCGTACATCTGTTGTTTTGTCCAACGCCGTTACCGTAGCTGAAACAAAATTACCGCTGCCGGTAAGAGTAGCAAGCTGGGCAAAAAACCCGCTCTCTGCACCATTGGTATTATTAACCTGGAAGTCGGTAGAACTGGACGGCGCAACCCCCCCCTTCCAGCCCAACTCAGGAATGACATTACTTAGATACCAGCTCACACCCAATGACAGCTGGTCATTGAGTACAACTTCCAGTACCTGGGCCTCTATATGCACTTGCAAAGGTACAATATCCAGGCGTTTAATCGCCGCCAGGATCCCATCATAGGTTTGCGGTGAGGTCTGGATTAACAGCGAATTGGTTTCTTCAACCGCAATGATAGAAATATCTTCACCATCAACTGATGACTTAACCGCTTTTTTCTCCGGACTCGAACTCCTGCCGGTTGCCTTGATGTCTTTTTCACTCTGCTGGTTGAAACTTCCCAGTGACACCGGCTTCAGACCCGGCGCAACTTCACCGCTGCGCGAACTCTTCGAACCGCTGCTGCCGCCAAATATCTGGCCTAAATAATCCGCCAGGTCAGCCGCCTCAAGGTTGCGCACTTCGTAAACATACAAACGCCGGGAAGCTTCGCCGCCACCCCGATCAAGACGTTCGATCCACTCCCTCGCCTTGGCAAGATATTCAGGCTGCGGAGTGATCACCATCACTGAATTCAAACGCTCCATCGGCATAAATCGGAACATCCCCGAGAGCGGAGAACCCTCATTATTGCCAAACAGCGCTTCCAGCTCCGGTATAACGGTAGCAACTTCTACACGCTGCAGTGGAAAAAGCCCCACAGACATACCCTTGAGCCAGTCAACGTCAAAAGTCTGGACAGTACGCATATAATTACGCAATTCCGTGCGGGTACCGGCAACAAACAGCAGCGCCCGGTTGTCATCAGCACTTAAAATGGCTCCTTCACGAGCATAAGGCTGCAACAGTTTTTCCATTTCAGTAGCAGAAATATAATCCAGGGGTATGGCACGAACCTCATAACCCCGGACTGCGTCAACGGAGCCGACTTTCGGCGTCAAATTACCCTGGATAGCTGAATTAAGTGGCAGGATATTATAGCGATCATCACTCCAGACCAGGGTGGCACCATTCCAGCGCAGTACCATTTCCAGAATGGGCAAAACCTGGTCACGCTTTACCGGGCGGGCAGTTGAAAAAGTGACTTTACCCTTAACCCCGGGGCCAATAACAAAATTCTCACGCAGCAAATCACCCAGAACAGTATGGATGACTTCCTGGATTGGTACACCTTCCCAGTTGAAGGTAACCTCGCCTTTCCCCGATAATGGCTTATAAGCCCTTGCCTGGGCGACTTTTTCATTAATAAACACACCATTGCCGGTCCTCAGCTCAACCTCTGGCTCTTCCCAGCTCATGTCTCCATCTTCCAGGTGAATTCCGGCCGTATTATCGACGGTTCCCTTACTGGTATCTGCACCGCTGTAGGCTGGCCAGTTCGCCGCCGCTTCCTTTGCCCCTGCCTGCTCAGCTTCAGTACGCTGATCACCGCCCGTAGCGCAGGCACTGAGCGTAAGTACTATCCCTGCCAGCAGTAGGAATCGACACGATTTTTGCCAATAGTTATTAGTATTCATTGTGTTTTTGTCACGATCTGCACTGGGTTTTATCATCTGTTTGCCCGGTTTTCGGTAATTTATCATTTTCATTATTTATCCACTGCCTTTTTCGTGGACGATGTGTTTTCCTGCTGTGCTGCCCTGGCTGCCTTACGCTTTTCCAAATTTACGCGCATAAAATCTGCTGCCGTCATTGGTTTGTTTTGCGCCTTGCCGGCATCAGCCTGGGTTGTAGCTGCCTTGCCAGCTGGCTTCTTCTGGGTATCCTTTTTCAGCGCCTGGCCAGCGGTACTACCACGCGTTTTTGCCTTAGCTGACGGTGGACTTCCAAGAGAGGCTGTAAACACAACTAACTCGAGCTCTGCTTTTTTACCTTGCTGGTTCTTCAGCATCACTTTGCGGGCCTCTACTTTCTCAAGGGACCAGTTACTCAATTCGCCGTCCAGCCTGTTACCCTGGGATACCCTGATTGTAGTTTTCGCTGTTTGATCCCAAAGTATCGCGATCCGCTGCGTCTTTGTAATAACCACACCGGTAAGGTCGGCATCCAGGGGGTTATCAGCTATTTCATCTTCGACAGGCAGCTCATCACCGTGGTCAGAACCGGCCCCGATTACATCCACCGGTTTTCGATCTTCATTAAACAGCGGCCGCTGTTTAATGACCACAAATTTTGCCATCGGTTCAAGCGGACTGATTTCGGTGATATCTCCTGCATTAATTGCGAGCACCGCATCAGATTCAGCTTCAACCTCCGGAATACCGCCACTAAAGACTGGTAATAAAAGGGTTATTAATAGCAACACTGCGACAATACCCAACAGTCCAATACCCAGTGGATTATCTTTAATCAGGGATTTCATTTTTCTTCACCCCGGGTACGCAGATAACCGGTGAGGTTGAAGCGGATATCCAGCCTGGTTGTGGTTGGTTCGGCGGCCTTCCCCCGGACCCGTCGCGTGGTAATTTTGTATAAATTCAGATCTTCAACCAGCATCATCGGGCGGGAACTTTCAAGTTTGTAGAGGACTTTCACAAAGTCGGGAATATTGCAGTTCATACGAATATTCACCGAGGCCCGCTGGAAACGCTCCTCCACTCGTGAACGTACCGGCTGGCTGGAAACTACATTACAGGTACTGCGGTCATCAGCCTCAGCGCTGATGACCTGCTTCAAACGGTCGGTCATGCCGGCTGATGCCGCATTGACATTCATTTCCGGCAGAAACAAATCAAGATCCATCTGCGCTGTTTTTAATTTCCCCAGCCGTTCAGCCAGGGCTTCACGTTGCAGGGTTACCACTTTCATGGCGCGATAGCGGGATTCCAGCGAGTCAATTTCTTCACCGAGCTCCACCTGGCGGACCACAAACCAGTGAAATCCCAGCATATAGATTATTATCAGGCTTATAAGCAATAACGCTACCGGTAACAGGCGGCTATCACTATCAGTTGGCAGCAATTGCATCAGTTGCCCCCTCCCTCATCCGTACCGGATTTATCATTTGTGGATTTTCCAGCAGCAGCTAAAGGCTTCAACAGAGCAGACTCTCCTTTTGTCTCTACCCGTTCTGACATTTTGACCAGTTTGGCCGAGAGGTTAAATCGTTCGCGCTTAGCGCGGCTATCGAATTGGGTGGTACCTAAAAACGCCGCCTGTGCAAAGAAAGGGGAAGCATTGATATCCCTGATTAAACGCTGGGCTTCAACCGACAGTCCCTGGACACGAATCTCACCATCTTTGATAATCAGGCGCTGCACCCAGGTATCCGTGTTTAAAATCCGTGTCAGTTCAGCAATGACTTCAATATCTTCCGGGTATTCTGTTTCCCTGTTGGCAAGGAAGCTGGCAGCTTCGCTCGCGTCGACAATTTGCTGACGCATATTGGAGACCATCCGGGCTTCTTTGGAAACTGAAGTAATCGCATCTTCCAGTTCTTTTACCTGCTGCTCGCGTACTCGTACCGACTGCAGCATCGCCACCGCCAGCAGGACCACTACTATGACTGCCAACAGGCGGTTAAAACGTGCCTTTTGATTCACCCTTATTGCACGCATTTCTTCTGGCAACAGGTTGATAGCCTGCTCAGCTGTTCCGTTATCACCTTCAATTGCAAGGCGATTAATATCAATACCCATTTGATGCAATGCCTGGACATGCTGGACAAGCAGCGGCCGTGGCACCAGGAATAATTGCAGATGGATAAGGTTATGGACTTTATCGCGAGTTATGATCCGATAGTCAAAATACACATCACTGCTGCGAAACGGAGTCTGTCGATCGAGGTCAAATTCAAGCGCCTGCCGCAACCGACCTTCGGCAGCCAGTGGCAGGCTCACATCAGTCTGCAGCACCTCGCGTTCTGGCAGGTATAAAACTTTTTCAGGGTTTTCGAGTTCAGCATCCTCTAATAACTGCAGCAATTGCTGCTGCACCAGTTCAGGATCACTGCCATTCGCCAGGCTGAGTTCATGGGCGTTATCGGTACGCAGCAGGTAACCGTCTTCAGCCAGCATGATTTGTAATGGACGGGCTTCAGCGACCAGGCGCTCGCGCCAGCTAACAGGCAGCATCGCACGCAACTCCGACATCCACCAGAACCAGAAACGACCGGCGCTGCTATTTCGCAGTTGAGCCCTCCAACTGTGTATTTTCTGGCTGGCTGAGCTAACTAATGACACCTCAAGACTCCCAAACTCCTTCCTTCCACCGCATTATCTGAAACGCTTCCTGTCTTTTCCCAGGGGAAAGGCTAATCGTTACCTCCAGGCGCTCCCAGATTCTACTTGGCATGGTTGCTTTTACACTGATACTCATGGTTGGTCCAACCCCACTCATGGCTACCGCGCTGCCGTCGGGCATTAACAGTGTGTTATCCCCCCGATCATCCCGGGCACGACGCTTATCAATAAATTCCTGAGCGATAGTGTCAGTCATCCCCGGCAATACCAGCAAGGCTTCATATGGGGCAAAGGCCGGATCCACCGTGCGCCGACGAGAGTATACAGTTAAAGCCGGCTCAAGTTTACGGAAGAGAGCATAATTCATCCCCAGAACCTGTTGTAGTTCATCGAGGATCACGAAGTTTCCATTACGCGGCCCATAAGGCAAATCTGCGGCCGCATACTCGGCTTCTTCTGCACCGTCTATGCGTACAGCATCGTCCGGATCGCGCCAGTCGAGGATTGCGCCAACCAGCGGCAGTACCTGATCATCAGCCACACCCACCCCAATTAACAGGCTACCCAGGGTCAGCTCATCAATTACATTTATATCCAGCTTGCCACGTTCATCAACAATTGAGATTTCCAGATGTGCTGATTCGAACTGTAAGGTGTACACCCTGCCATCAGGAACCCAGCGACCTGTCACATCTGGATTACGCAAGTTTAAAACTGCCATGGCAATACCTGCCTCAGCCGCATAACGCGCACGGGTACCATCCAGCAACTGCCGCGCCTGCAGGTTTTCCGTGCGGGCAGATACAGAGAACGAACCAACAGTGATGGTAACCAGCACCAGCACCCAGAGTACTATTATCAGGGCAACCCCCGCCTGGGCTGAAAAAGATTTTGAATGTGATTCCATGCGATTAGGGACAACAGCAGCCATCAGTTGTTCCCCCCGCTGTTATTACGTTGTTGGATTAAGTTCTGAATCGCATCCTGATAACGCCCGCGTCCATTGCTGCGACCACCGGCTATTCTTGAATTATGGCTGGATGCAACCAGGTCTGGCCAGACCAGGCCCGTTCCAGAATCTTTAAACTCCAGGCGCATACGTACAGCTGTGGGCAATTGTCCCGGCTCATCCCAGCCTGCCTGCCAACTGGCGCTTTGCTCTTGTTTATCCCCAGCCTTGAGAAACTCAAATTCAATGCCATCAATATCTTCAAGCAGGACTATGGGATCCTGTGCATCCAGGTCACCCTTGCCTTCGGCAATAATGGCATGCCGAAAATGTAGCTCCTGCCCAGTCTGGCCACGCCCAATTTCCAGCCGCTGCAATTGCGGACCACCAAACCCCAGATAACCCGGCATTGGTCCAATCCAGGTCATACTCTCATTGTCACCTTCGAACATGATGGCATCTTCGGCCTCAGCATCCCAGCTAAGAGGCAGCATCTGGTGAATTTGTCGACTAATAAATTGATGTGTCATACGCATGGACTGGGTTGCTGAAATCAACTGTTCACCGCGCAATGTCGCCCGGGTAGTCGCCCGCATGCCACCGTAAACCAGCGCAAGAATAGCCGCCATCAGGGTAACTGCCAACAGCATCTCAATCAGGGTAAAACCACTGCTGCGATACTGGTTCTTCATTTCAGCCACTCTCATCGGCGCTTGCCGTTAACAGCTTTCAAAGTAACAAAGCTCGCAGAGGCGGGGTTACTGCCCTGACCCCAGTTGACCTTTACCTCCACCCTGTAAAGCTCAACCGGCAATGCTTCGGAAACCAGGCTATCGTTACCAATAATCATTTCGTACTCAGAAATATCCAGGGTATAGCTGTATTTATCATTAAAGCTGTCACTGCTACCACCACTTTCAATCGGCCCCTCCAGGCCTACCTCAGCCATCACTGAGTCTGCCCACAGTGCAGCCTGTGTATATTCCTGTGATCGCGCAACATTGCGAATGGATCCGCTGAGAATTTGCATTACAGTGGCAAATGACAGTGCAAACAGGACAAAAGCTGCCAGCACTTCCAGCAGGGTGAAGCCCCTCTGGTTGCGCATGACAATCATGATTTTACCATTTTGGCTTCGCCGGTCAGCCACTGGATGTGAATGATATATTCACGCTCGCCCACGGTTAAAAAAACTTTACCCCCGGTGGACCCACCATCAGGAAAGAAACGAATGCCCGCCAGGGTTTCTGACTGCTGCTCACGACGAGCGGTGGTCATGCCCAGTTCAATGCCTTCGGGCAGTTTAATAACTTTTTGTCCCGGAGCACTGATGGTGCGCTGTTCCAGATCCACCATTAGCACCTGTTCTCTATGGGTCACAATTGCCTGGGTGCGAGTGTATCTTAATGCACTGAGTACATCACGCGATGCATTGCGAATCTCGGCCCTGGAGACACTCTTGCTCATTGACAGGCCGACCATACTTACCATCAGTCCAATCAATACCATTACCACAAGGATTTCAATTAAGGTGAAACCCCGCTGTGATGGGCGCTTGTTGATCACTGCAAGCATAGCAACTTAAACTTTTATTCCCAGCTGGTTATATCAGCATTCTTACCCTCACCACCCGGTTGTCCATCAGCACCGTAAGAATAAATATCATATTCACCATGCTGGCCCGGATAATCATAATGATATGGGCGGCCCCAGGGGTCTTTAAGCAAGGATGATTTCACCATGCCTTCTTTCTGCCCGGGCAGGGCATTGGTAAGGTCATTCAGTGATTCAGGATAGCGATTGTTCCAGAGGAAATTGTATTCCTCAACCGACTGTTTGATGCGTTCAATCTGCCCCATCGCCGCCTTTTGCTGTCCGGCACCGAATTTTGAGGTGATATTAGGCACCAGGAACCCAGCCAGCAGGCCGATCAAAACCAGCACAACCAGGATTTCAATCAAGCTAAAACCGCGTTGCAGCTGACTTGGTCTAACAATATTTAAATTTTTACCAGATTTCATATTTACTTCCATCAAAAAGGTTGCATAGATTGAGTATCTAACAGTTAATCAGGCAACCAGGTCATTAATTCCAAGAATAGCCACTAGTACCGACATGACGATTAAGCCAATCATACCGGCCAGCAACAGGGTTAATAAGGGCACAAAAAGAGCCATTAAGCGATCAATCGTTGTGCGTACCTCACGATCGTAAGCATCTGCGACTTTCGTCAGCATGGCATCAAGCTGGCCAGTTTCTTCACCTACGCTGACCATCTGCAGGGCAAACTTGGGAAAATGCCCGGAGGCGGCCAGGTTGTGCGCGAGTGAGCCACCGGACTGCACCTGTTTCCTGGCCTCAGCAATATCATCCTGCATAACCGTGTTGCCGAGCACATTACGGGCAATGCCTAAAGCTGCAAGTAATGGAACGCCGTTGGTCAATAAAGTTCCAAGGGTGCGTGCCAGGCGTGCGGTTTCCAGTTTGGAAACCAGATCACCTATCCAGCGGCGCTTCAGTAGCCAGCCATCCCAGCCGCGGCGCTTTTCTTCATCGGCCAGCATGCTGCGAAAAGCATAAACCACGAAAAACACAACCCCGGCGATAAGCCACCAGAAATTCTGCAGGGCGCCGCCTATAGCCAGTACGATACGGGTCAGCAAAGGCAGGTCACCACCGAGTTCTTCAAAAATCGGGGTAAATTGCGGGATCACATAAACCAGCAATAAAATTAAAGAGCCAATTGCCAGAACCACCAGCAAGATGGGGTAGATTAGTGCCGAAACCACACTGTCCTTAAGGTCTTTGGAATTGGCCAGGTATTCGGCCAGCCGATCGAGGGTAACATCCAGGGTGCCACCGACTTCGCCGGCACGCACCATGTTGATATAAAGTTTATTAAAGCTGTGCGACTGGGCTTCCAGCGCTTTGGAGAATGGCTCACCGCCACGCACTTTATCACGCAGGGAAGTAACCACTTTTTTAGTTTTCTCATTTTCAGCCAGGTCGGCAAGCACCGTTAACGACCTATCCAGTGGCAGTCCGGCACCCAGCAAGGTCGCCATCTGCTCGGTAAACTGACCCACCTCAGCTGCCGACATGCCCTGGCGGCCGAGACGTATGTTGTTCAGGCTGAAACCACCCTTGCCTGCCTCTGTTGTCGACAACGGCAAATTCCCTTCGGACTGGAGTTTGGCAATGACCGCATCCATACTCACGGCTTCCATGCTGCCCTGGACCACCTCGCCCGAGGGCGCTACGGCTTTATAATCGTATAAAGGCATCCGGCTAGGCTTCCTGGGTTACCCTGAGGACTTCTTCCAGGGTAGTAATACCCTGCAGGCATTTGTTGAGGCCATCCTGGTACATAATCCGCATACCATCAATGACGGCCTGGTTCTGGATATCACCGGCTGTTGCCCGGCTGATGACGAGACGACGAACAGCATCGGTCATTTCCAGCAGCTCCAGGATAGTGGTACGGCCCTGATACCCCGTGGGTGTGGCCGGAGAGCCCACTGCATGATAAAAAGTATGCGGGCCATCACCCGCAAGCTCAATCAGGCCAAGTTCTGCAGCCATTTCCGGCAGCACTTCATAGGCCTCAGCCGTTTCCCGGTTAAGGGTCCGCACCAGGCGCTGGGCTAAAATTGCGTTAACAGTAGAAGTCAGCAGGTAATCTTCGACCCCCATATCCAGCATCCGGGTAATCGCCCCGGCAGCATCGTTGGTATGGATAGTAGATAACACCAGATGGCCTGTCAGGGCTGACTGGATAGCAATTTTAGCGGTTTCGAGGTCACGCATTTCACCAATCATGATGACATCCGGGTCCTGACGTACGATGGCGCGCAACGCTGAAGCAAAATCAAGGCCGATGGAGGCTTTCGCCTGGATCTGGTTGATGCCTTCCAGCTGGTACTCCACCGGATCTTCAACGGTAATAATTTTACGTTCTGAAGTGTTCAGTTTCTGCAGCGCGGTATAAAGGGTGGTGGTTTTACCGGAACCTGTAGGTCCGGTGACCAGGATGATGCCATGCGGCATTTCCAGCTGGCGTATGAATTGATTCTGCAACTGCTGATCAAAACCCAACTCCGAAAAATCCAGGACGATCGATTCACGATCGAGGATACGCATGACCACGCTCTCACCATGCGCCGTGGGGATAGTGGATACACGCAAGTCTAGTTCCTTGCCCTGTACGCGGTGCATTATGCGCCCATCCTGTGGCAGGCGACGTTCGGCAATATTCAATTTGGCCATGATTTTAATTCGTGAAATTACCGCAGCGGATGAACTCGGCGGCGGCGACTCAACTTCCTGCAGCACACCGTCTATGCGGTAACGGACTTTAAGGTGGTTCTCAAAAGGTTCAATATGTATATCTGATGCCCGCGATTCAACGGCCCGCTGCATAATCAGGTTGACCAGGCGGATCACCGGCGCTTCAGAAGCCAGTTCGCGCAAATGCTCTACACTTTCACCATCATCACTGTCAAATTCACCCAGGCCTTCAGCGATTTCACCCATCATACTGCGGCCGCCGCCGTAGAATTTTTCCAGGCTGGCCTCGATATCTGAAGGCACACCAATCAAGTAGCTAACTTTCTTGCCGGAGGCCATTTCCAGCGCTCGGCTCACAAATTCATCCCTTGGGTTAGCTGCAACAACAACCCAGCCATCATCATCACTGGTAACCGGCAACAGGAAATTTTGTTTCAGGAATCGATAAGATACTGAACCAAGATCAAGACCTTCATCCGGTAGTTGCCTGATATCAAAAAGTGGTAAATCGAGTAGTTCAGCAAGAGTCTGGGAAACATTACGTTCGGAGACCAGCCCCAGGCGCACTAACAGGCTGACCAGGTCGCCACCCTGCTCTGCGTGCACAGTACGTGCCCGCTCCAGATCATCTGATTTAAGATAAGATTCATTGAGCAGACGCTCAATTAGTTCATCCTTATCTGTTTGCCTACCGGTATCAACCAGTGCTTCGACTGCTTCGCTCACTGAGCTCCCCTGTTGCTGATTATTTTATCCGCCATTATAGCCTGAGCGGAAAAAGACAGTATTACGACCGCCACCACTGCTACTGGTTCAGCCTGAATTTAGAAAAACTTATTTCGATCCAGCACCTGCTGCTCGAGAAATATCCGATTGCGTAAAATCCACCAAGCAATCGGAACCACTGCCGGCAAGATTAAGTAACCCATCTGGTAACAAAGTGCGATTAGGGTAGGCGACAAATCGCTAGCTGTGGCTGCCGTGGCCGCGGTGCCGGGAAAAGTAAATTTCAGGCTTTTCTGTACTTCCCAGAATACACCCCAGGTTTGAAGCATTACCAGGATTAAGTAACCACCGAGCAAATCTGCACTGCGCTTTTTCCAGCTTCCCGGAGTTGCCAAAATCAGGCCGAATAATACAGGTATGCCGTAACCGTAGATCATTGGATTAACATCAAACGATAGTGCCGCAAGTCGTCCCTGGACTTTCTCATTCAAGGGAATATTGGTTGCGATCTCCAGCAGGTAGCTATTTTGCACTAACCCATAAAACTGATCACCCAGGCTTTTTTCCAGCAGCCAGGCAGATAGCCGGGCAACCGGCAGTACCAGCAGGGTTGATACCTTAAACCAGAAAAAGAAACCCAGTGGCATCCACAGCGCTGACAGCAGGAAAAGATCCCGTACCGGGCTGTTTGCCGAGTTATCTATTGCTTTATCTACTTTATCTGCTTCATCTACCATGATGAACCTCTTTGACTTAGCGACCACTGGTACGCATTGAAAAACATTTTCTGCCAGGGTGATTCGGCTTGCCAGCCTGAAGGTGCCCAGGAAAAATTACTGCTGCGTAAAGTTCGCTCAGGATGCGGCATCATAATAGTTACCCGCCCATCAGGCGTAGTCAACCCGGTTATTCCCTGATCCGAGCCGTTAGGGTTGGCCGGGTATTGACTGGCAGGGGAACCATCAGATTCAATATAACGCAGGGCAACATGGGCAGAAGCCGCATCGCTGCCTGACCAGCTGACCTGACCCTCACCGTGGGCACTGGCAACCGGCATTCGACTACCGGCCATGCCTGCCAGGAAAATTGAAGGTGACGGCTGGATTTCCACCAGTGATAAGCGTGCTTCAAATTGCTCCGAACGGTTGCGGGTAAAATGCGGCCAATGATGCGCACCGGGTATAACATCGCGCAAGGTCGCCAGCATCTGGCAACCGTTACACACACCCAGTGCAAAACGCCGGGGATCGGCGAGAAACCCTTCAAATTGCTGACGCATTTCCTGATGAAACAAAATGGACTTGGCCCAGCCACGTCCCGCGCCGAGTACGTCACCATAAGAAAAACCTCCACAGGCCACAAAACCGTCGTAGTCGTGAAGATGGGTACGCCCGGCAAACAGGTCACTCATATGTACATCAACGGCTTCAAAACCGGCAAGGTGGAAAGCGGCGGCCATTTCTACCTGGCCGTTTACACCCTGCTCCCTGAGGATGGCAACCCGTGGTTTAGCGGCAACGCCATTTGCAACCGAGGGACGCATTGGCCAGTCAAAGCTGATCTGCGGCTGCAAACAAACCTGATTGCCTGCCGCTATCCGCCTGAATTCTTCATCTGCACACTCGGGGTTGTCCCTCAGCCGTTGCACCTGGTAACTGGTATCGGCCCAGATCTGCTGAAGTGTTGTTAACCTCGCACTATACAGTTGCTCCTTGGCAACACTTATTCTCACTTCGCCCGACTGCCGTGGTACAGCTACCTGATGGTAGCAGGCGCTTAATCCTGCAGCTGCAACAGCACGCTCAATACCCGGCAAATCTTCAGTACGAACCTGGATGACCGCTCCGGGTTCTTCAGAAAACAACCAACTTAAACTCTCGCTGGCAGCACCCGGCAGCTTGATATCCAGCCCGGATTGAGCAGCGAAGGCCATCTCCAGTAAAGTGGTCAACAAACCGCCATCGGAACGATCGTGATAGGCAAGCAATCTACCCTTGCAGTTCAAATCCTGGATTAACTGGAAAAAAGCCTTTAAATCAGCCGGCTTATCAAGGTCGGCAACCTCACCGCCCTGTTGTGAATATACCTGTGCCAGTGCAGAGCCACCCAGGCGGTTTTTGGCCTGTCCCAGGTCCAGCAGTAACAGGCAGGTACCACCAATAGCATCTGCAGTACACAGTTGCGGGGTCAGGCTGCGTTTAATATCAGTCACCGGGGCAAATGCCGTGACGATCAAGGACAAGGGTGCCTGCATCTGCCTGCTTTTACCCTGTTTATCTTCCCAGGCCGTACTCATGGATAATGAATCTTTACCCACGGGAATAGCAATGCCCAATTCAGGACATAACTCCATACCTACAGCCTGGACGGTATCAAACAATGCGACATCCTGGCCCGGCTTACCCGTGGCTGCCATCCAGTTGGCAGAAAGCTTGATATCGCTAAGTTTATCGATGGCCGCAGCGGCAATATTGGTTATTGCTTCAGCAACAGCCATACGCCCAGAGGCCGGCCCATTAACCACGGCCAACGGAGTGCGTTCGCCCATTGCCATAGCCTCGCCGGTATCGGCACTAAACCCACTGGCAGTAACTGCACAATCGGCCACGGGGATTTGCCAGGGGCCGACCATCTGATCACGTACAACCAGGCCGCCAACACTGCGGTCACCGATGGTGATCAGAAACTGTTTTGAGGCCACTGCGGGTAATCTAAGCACCCGCTCAATTGCCTCGGATAATATAATTCCTGCAGCATCGAAGCTACCCAACGGTACTGCTAAATGTTCTGTTTCACGATGCATCCGTGGCGGTTTACCAAGGAAAACATCCATCGGCAAGTCTACCGGGTGATTACCCAGCAACTGGTCATCCAGGCGTAAGTGTCCATCGTCGCTAGCTTTGCCGACAACCGCAACCGGGCAGCGTTCACGCTCACACAACCACAGGAAATCTTCCAGCCTGTCCGGTTGTACTGACATCACATATCTTTCCTGGGCCTCATTGCACCAGATCTGCATGGGTGACATTGACCTGTCGGTAGAGTTAATCGCCCGCAGCTCCAACAAACCGCCCCTGCCACTGTCGTGCAGTAACTCAGGCAGGGCATTAGAGAGACCACCGGCACCAACATCGTGAATGGAGATCAGCGGATTACCCTCACCCTGTGCCCAGCATTGATCGATCACTTCCTGGCAGCGACGTTCCATTTCAGGGTTTTCCCGCTGCACCGAGGCGAAATCAAGATCTCCGCCACTACTGCCTGACCCCATTGATGAAGCTGCACCGCCCCCAAGACCAATCAGCATGGCAGGGCCACCAAGTACAATAATTGGCGCACCTTCCGGGATAATCAGTTTTTCTACATGCTGGCGACGGATATTACCCATACCGCCGGCAATCATAATCGGCTTGTGGTAACCCCATAACTGTGAGTTGTGCTCAAATTCAAAAGTGCGGAAATAACCGCCCAGTGCGGGGCGGCCAAACTCATTGTTAAAGGCTGCACCACCAAGGGGTCCATCAATCATGATTTCCAATGCCGAAGCAATCCTGCCGGGCTTGCCAACGGAAGCTTCCCAGGGCTGTATAGCCGCCGGTATACGTAAATGTGAGACTGAAAAACCGCTTAAACCGGACTTTGGTTTAGAGCCTCGACCCGTAGCGGCTTCATCACGAATTTCGCCACCCGAACCTGTCGCCGCACCGGGGAAGGGGGAGATTGCAGTCGGGTGGTTATGGGTTTCCACCTTGATCTGTATATCAACCGCTTCGGTGGTAAAACCATAGTGATGATCGCTGCTATCCGGAAAAAACCGTGCAGCTGTAGAACCGGCAATAACTGCAGCATTGTCGTGATAGGCCGAGAGTACATTTTCGGGTGATTGCCCGTAGGTGTTTTTGATCATCCCAAACAGGGTTTCATCCCGGGGCTCACCATCAACACTCCAACTGGCATTAAATATCTTATGCCTACAGTGTTCGGAATTTGCCTGTGCGAACATCATCAGCTCGGCATCTGTCGGGTTACGTTGCAATTGCTGATATTGCTCGATCAGATAGTCAATTTCATCCGCTGACAAAGCCAGCCCCAGCTCCTGATTAGCCTGCTGCAGTGCTTTCTCGCTGTTCTGGGTCAAATCTATAAATACCAGGGGTGCCGGCTCACCCTGCTCGAACAATGCTTCTGCCTGGTCGAAACTGCTCAAAACGGATTGAGTCATACGGTCGTGCAGCACCCTCTCAACTTCAGCGGACTGTGACTGGCTCAAGCCAGGAGGAATTATAAAAGCCTGTGCTCGCTCAACCCTGATGAGTTCAGGGAAACCGCAACGATGGGCGATATCAGTAGCTTTTGAGGACCAGGGGGAAATCGTACCGCTGCGCGGGGTGACCAGGAACAGGGATTCCTTTGTTTTCGATACCGGGAGTAACTCTCCCTGGACGTGCAGCAACTCGCACATTCTCGCCAGTTGCCGGTCATTGAGCCCAGTAGATAAACTCAATAAATAAACCCATTGACTGGTAATTGTTACTTCCTCACCCAGCAACTGTCCCAGTCTTCGGGCCAGTCGTTGCTGGCGAAATTCAGATAAAGCTGCCTCACCGGGCAAGCAGAGAAACTTTTTCAACTTCCACCTCAGATTATGAAGTACAACAATCGTAGATTATAAACCAGTGACCACCGTTGCAGGGTGAACTTTTCAGCCCGGTAATAAAAACGGTCGCTGATGCGACCGTTTTCCGAAACTATAAACTGCCTGATCTATTCAGCGCTTTTATACATAGAATCCAGACGCTCTTTCAGCTGTTTGGGTGGTACATAACCGGGGATCATCTTGCCATCACTGGTTACCATTGCAGGTGTTCCGCTAACACCTAGCTGCAACCCAAGGTCATACTGGTCTTTGACTGGATTATCACATACCTTTGGTACAGGGTCATCACCATTTTTAGCCAGCGTCATGGCTTCATTATTATCATCAGCACACCAGACAGAGACATATTTGCTATAAGATTCTGAACCGATACCGGCCCGCGGAAAAGCCATATAATTAATACTGATACCTTCTTCGTTGTATTCGGCAACCTGATTATGCAGTTTACGGCAGTAACCGCAGTCGAGGTCAGTAAATACGATCAACTCATAATCCGGGTCTTTTGGAGAAAAAATAATCTGTTTACTGGAATCATAGGATTTGATTAAATCCTGACGAATACCCGATTTCGCGTTATCGGTCAGGTCTTCTCGTGTTTCGAGGTTAAACAAGCGACCCTGAAGGAGGTATTTTCCATCTTCACTGAAATATACAACCTCTGTATCAATTTGAACTTCGAGCAAACCAGCAACAGGTGTCTCACTAACTGCAATATTTTCAGTTAACGGACTCAGCTTTTTAACTGCATCACGTACAGCCTCATAAGAATCAGCCAGCGTGACTGAAGAAACCAGCAAAGCTGACAGGGCCAGTGTAGAAATAGTTATATTACGAATTTTCATTATTTTTCCAATATTGATTTCACTCAGTATGAGTGGCTGTCCAGTCTAAAGTTCAATTTATTTCACCCTGCTTCGCCTAACCGCGCGGATGATGTTCAGAGTGCAGGTTTTTAAGTCCTTCGCGGGCGATGTGAGTATATATCTGTGTAGTGGAAAGGTCACTATGCCCGAGCAATAATTGTACTACCCGAAGGTCAGCTCCATGGTTAAGCAAATGGGTCGCGAATGAATGCCGAAGCATATGCGGAGAAACCTTTACCTCAATCCCGGCCTGTCGCGCATATTTGCTGATTGCATACCAGAATGCCTGCCGTGTCAGGCCTGCCTTGCGGGCAGTGACAAAAACAGCTTCACATTGTACACCCTTGAGAAGTTCTGCCCGGCCATCTTTCAGATACAGTCGCAACCAGTCTTCCGCAGTTTCCCCCAGGGGTACCAGTCTTTCTTTACTGCCTTTCCCCAGAACCCTGACGACACCCTGCTGCAAGTTTAAATTAATAATTTGTAAAGAAACCAGCTCACTGACCCGCAAGCCGGTTGCATACATTAATTCAAGCATGGCGCGGTCACGCTGGCCAACCGGGCGGTTAATATCGGGAGCTTCAAGCACCGCCTCAACCTGTTCTTCTGACAATGCCCTGGGTAATCCCCGCCCCAGTTTTGGTGCATCAATTAAATTCGTTGGATCTTCTGAAACCAGTTGCTCCCGAAACAGGTAACGATAAAACTGCCTAAGCGTGGATAGTGAGCGGCCCAGGGTCCTTGCACTGGCGCCATGTCGGGTTTTATCAGCGAGGAATAATTGAATATCCGCACGCCGGGCACCTAAGGGTTGTACCCCCTGTTTTTCCAGATAGGCCACATAATGCTTCAAATCATAACGGTAACTTTTCAGGCTGTTATCGGAGAGCCCTCGTTCTGCCCAAAGTGCATCAAGGAATTGTTCTATCAGCGGATGGGTGGTTTTCAAAATAATTTCAATGAACTGTTAAATGACAAAAGCCCGGCGAACCGGGCTTTTGTCAACTACGCTATTCATACTCTAACGCTTAAGTGCTGCGGCAAGTTTGGCTTCAAAAGCATGATATTTCTTTTTTGCTGTCGATTCCATCGATCTAAAGTCCTTGATAGCATTCTTTTCGAGCACCCGAACCTTCTTTGTTAGCGTATTGATCTCGGCATTGGCCTTGATTGCCTTCATGGCTTTAGATTCCAAAGCCCGAATCTTCTTCGACATAGTATTAATTTCAGCCTTCAGCCTTTTAACTACATCCGGCTTACTACTACTCTTACTGGCTGTTTTTTTCCCTGTAGCTTTTTTCCTGACAACTTTCTTTTTAGCCGCCTTCTTCGTTACTTTTTTCTTAGCAACTTTCTTTTTAGCTGCCTTCTTGGTTACTTTTTTCTTAGCAACTTTCTTTTTAGCCGCCTTCTTCGCTACTTTTTTCTTAGCAACTTTCTTTTTAGCTGGCTTCTT
>JADFVZ010000113.1 GCA_015222805.1 Pseudomonadota bacterium | reverse complement strand
TTGCATTAGCCGGGCTGGCAATGGTTATGCCGACCGGTAGTGGGTCTGTAAATGCCAGTCCAGAGACTGGATCTCCGGTGCCACTATTCCCAATAGTAAATGTTAGCAGGGTGGTGCCACCGGAACCAATAGTTGCAGGTGCAAATGCTTTGCTGAATGTAGGCGTGGCTGATTGTGCTAATGCAGTGATCGGCAAGACCGAAAACAAGAAGATTGCAACGAAAAAAACCATATGGTTCATACGTTTAATGCTATTAATACTCACATCCCTACCCCTGAAATAGTCTATTTTGTTAGTTGTTTGGCTATCTGTTTGAGTACCATGGTTTTCAGTTGATGGTACTTAAAATCAGACAGCATACACCAGATTTAAGATAAGCAATCTGGCAATCCAGCAATAATTTTAGATCTTATCATAGCAAAATCATAAGGATGTGCGAGATTTTATTGATGGTTGTATTCAAGATGCAGTCCCCGACTGGCTGCAGTTAAATTGAACACCAGTTGATTATGGGGGTCGAATTTGGATATATGTTTCTACTGATTTGGGGCAAAGCGTTGGTTTACCGTTCAAAGTTGCGGGTATCAGTCAGTAGCCGTTGCAAGCAAGTTTATATGTCTGTGACTGCCTAAATTTGGTTGTTCAAAAGGCTTTGTGTCAGCGCCTTATTCAAACGGCCAAAGGTATGAAGTCCAGGATTTCTTACCTTTTTGACCGGTTACATACGGATCCTCCGGGAAATTAAGCGCTAGCACCCTCATCGCACCATCAGCCAGTTCTTCCATTTCGAGGTTCATATAAGCTTCATGTAATATTGCAAGGGCAACAGAGGTTTCAGGTGTGTTCGGGTAGGTTTCCAGTACATAACGCGCCCGGTTGGCGGCAGCGATGTAGGCTGTACGCCGCATATAATATTTAGAAACTTCAATTTCATAAGCTGCAAGGTTATTTTTCAGGTAAACCATGCGCTGGCGGGCATCGGGTGCATACTGGCTGTCAGGGAAACGCCTCAGCAGTTCATTAAAATCGTTAAATGACTGGCGGGCAATGGTTTGATCCCGGTCGCGAACCCTTGAAGGAAAGATTTTTGCCAGGAAACCATAGTTTTCTTCAAAGTTAATCAGGCCTTTTAAATAGAAGGCGTAATCAATATTCGGGTGTGCGGGGTAGGTTTTAATAAATCGGTCAAGGGTGGCAATTGCCTGCTCCAGTTGATCCAGCTTGTATTGGGCATAGGCCATTTCCAGCTGCGCCTGCTCGGTATACCGGCCAAAAGGATAGCGTGTCTGCAGTTGGCTAAACATTTGCGCAGCACGGGCATAATTACCTTTGGTTACAGCTGCTTTTGCTTCCAGGTAAAGTTCATCTGCGGTGCGACCTTCCATTACATCACCTTTGGAACTACAGGCAATCAGAAACAGGGTGAGTAGCAACAGGGCAATTGTTCGTAAGCGGCAGCTAAAGTGCGACGGGCTTGGAATCATGAGGTTTACCGGTAAATCAGAAAATTGAACTGCTAATAATAACCGATAGCCGCACTAATCGGTAGCAGCTGGGTGATTCTTAATTATTTCTGCTCCACCGGTTGCGTAATTGAATATAAAGGCAAACCCACGCAGATGAGAATGTCGGTGGAATATGTTGCCTTTTATTGGCTACCGTGTGTTTAATTTGGAGGATAGCCGTTACCGGTGTTTTTTCTGGTACTGTGATTACATTTGCAGTTTTCATATATGGCCTCTTTGTATTCCCGGTTTGTCCGGCTCCGGTGTCCTCATTGTTACTGCCTTTGTATATAAGACCGTTCCAAAATCTAAATAGTTACAAGTGTTTCAGTATTTCAGCCTGAATTCCGTTCGCTTCATCATTTTTTAAGGTGAAAACCTACTGCTGCAATTCGTGATCAAAATCAAATGCCCTGGATGTAACATGTTTTTCCATCTGCTGCAGGCGTAGGTCAAGGTCGCGAAAACGCAGCCTGAGATCACCAAACAGCTGTTTTGGGTCACGGTTCACCCCCCGGTAAAAATTTTCCTGGGCTTCGCTGGCAAACAGGTTTTCAGGTTTTCGCGGCAATAGCAGTGCCAGCAGCAGATAAATTACACCCGGCCAGAAAAACAGGAAGCCTACTCCCCAAACCAGTCGTAGGGCTTTAAGATTAAAACCGAAGTGGGAAGCAATACCCGCGCAGACTCCGGCAAGCTTGCCATTCTCTGTATCACGGTAGAGTTTGCGCCTGGGGTTAGCGGGAATATGGCCGTTCATTACTGTCTTCTCCAGTCCGGTGAGCTGTTATCCAGGATGCGTTCCAGTGTGTGGATGCGCTCTTCCATTTTGCGTGTGCTTTCCCAAATTTCCGAAAGCATCTGTTCATCTTCGTTACTAAGTCCCTTACTGTTTTTGTTCTTGTATGAATAATGCAGGAACAGCCACATTGGGGCGACTATAGTGAGGAATAATACGATTCCGACTTCAGACATCTTACTTTCCTTTTTTCTCAGTTTTTGTGGCCGCTTTATTCAGGCGGGCTTTGAGTGCATCCAGTTCTTCCCGAATATCGTCGTCATTCTGCAACTCATCAATCTGCTCAGACAGGCTGGTGGTGCGCCCCATGGACATAGCTTCTGATTCTGATTCCACCCGCTCTATGCGCTGTTCGGCGGTTTCAAAACGGTACATGAGGTCATCCAGCTGGTCGTTGTAAACATGCTTGCGTGTACGTAGCTGGGTGTTGGCAGTCTGCTGGCGCAGAACGATACTGCGCTGACGGTCTTTGGCATCAGTGAGTTTGTTCTGCAGCAGGGTAATGTCCTGGTCAAATTTTTTCAGCTGGTCTTCGACAATTTTAAGGTCGTCTCCAAGTACATTAATGCGGCGGCTGATTTCAGCTTTTTCATGCAGTGCCGCCCGCGCCAGGTCTTCACGGTCCTTGCTGACAGCCAGCTCTGCCTTCCTGGCCCAGTCTTCAAAGTCTTCCTGCAAATAACGGATCTGGCGCTTGCGATCTTTCTTTTCCGCAATACATTTGGCCGCTGAAGACCTGATCTCAACCAGCGTGTCTTCCATTTCCTGAATCATCAGGCGAATGATTTTTTCCGGATCTTCTGCTTTTTCCAGCATAGAATTAATGTTTGCGTTGATGATGTCGCTTAATCTTGAGAAGACACTCATGGTCTTTCCTCCTGCAGTGTATATGTGTGTTGGTTATAATCAACATTGAATATGCAGAAACCATGCCAAATTACACGGTATTATAAAAAAGATAATGATTATAATAAGATAGGTGGAGATTGTGAGTGAGGCAGGTGTTTCTTTTGCTAGTCGAAATTGTCCGGTTGGCAAAACTCACCAGCATTTGGTGAAAAGCATTCCTTCTATGTGCGTAGGCTGATAAATACAAATATACTCAATTCGCATCAAATTATACTATTGGCATGGAAAGCAAGGCCTGAGTGGGGTAAAATGTCGTGCTTTCCGGTCGAGGTTCCCAATAAGCGGATCTGAAACCGGCTTTATATAAAGAATGGAGAATTTCGAATGCCAGTAAGATTTTTAACTCTCGTGCTGACTTTACTGCTCGCCGGCACTGTATCTGCCCAGGATGTAAATACCGACAAAGGTAAGCTTAGCTATGCCCTGGGTTGGGATCTGGGTAAACAGATCCAGTCTCGTAGCACTGAAATTAATGTAGATTCCGTAGTTGCCGCTATTCGTGATGCTGCCAGTGGCAAGGATCCGCGGGTAGCCCAGGAAGATATGGTGGCCCAGTTACGTGAATTCAGTGCCAGGGTACAGAAAGAGCGCGAAGCGGCAATCAAGAAACTGGCTGCTGAGAATCAGGTTAAAAGTGATAAATACCTTGCTGATAACCGCAAGAAGAAAGGTATTACAGTCCTGCCAAGCGGTATCCAGTATCGCGTAATTGAAGAGGGTGCAGGTCCACGCCCGAAGCCTGATGGTGAAATCACAATCCATTACCGCGGTTCAAAGATGGACGGTCGTGAGTTTGACAGTTCATTTGCACGCGGTACACCACTGAAAGGAGTTAAAGTGGATGCTGTTATGAAGGGCTGGCAGGAAGTTTTACCACTGATGAAAGTCGGCGCAACCTGGCAGGTCTTCATGCCACCAGAAATGGCGTTTGGAGAAGGTGGACAGGCTCCGGTTATTGGTCCTAACGAGGCGCTTGTGTTTGACCTTAAACTGGTAGAGATTACAAAGTAAACCAGTTTGCGAAGGATTTGAAAAAAAAAGCGGCGTAAGCCGCTTTTTTTTGTTGATGGAGCAGGATAATCTGTAAATGATTTTGGGGTTTAATGTTGTCCTGACTGTTATAATCAACATGCAATGACGCCCCCGCAAGCTGAAATAATTAACAACCCTGAAACATTGTCCCCCTGTGTTTCAATCTGTATTTTAAATTCAGATAAACTTTGCCTTGGCTGCTTTCGCTACCAGGAAGAAATCACAGCCTGGTCAAACTTGTCCCGTCTGCAGCGCCAGCAGGTACTGGATCTCCTGCCTGAGAGGGCAGGGTTGATGTTCCATGATTGAGCTCCCTGACTGCCCTGAAACTGAATTTTTCAGCTCTTTGTCTGAACTGTTGACACCTGCATTGCACTCGCTTGACGTGGATCGGCGGCAATTGCCAATACGTGGATACCGGCCGCCGGGTCACAGTCGGGACTACATTCCGCCCAGGACAGCCGGGGTATTATTACCTATTCTCTGCCACCCGACTGGCCCGACAATGTTATTTACTGTACGCAGCCTTAATCTTGGTAATCACCCCGGGCAAGTGAGTTTTCCCGGTGGCGGTATTGAGCATGTTGACCAGGATGAAATAGCGGCTTCAGTTCGTGAAACCCATGAAGAAGTGGGAATTAATCCAATACAGGTTTCGCCATTGGGTGTGCTCGATTATTTTGATACTATTTCCGGTTATCGGGTGTTGCCTGTAGTTGGACTGGTGGAAACGCCAGTATCGCTTATGCTGGATAGTAAAGAGGTATCAGAATCCTTCGAGGTACCCTTGAACGACGTCCTGGACAGAGTGCATTACCAGATGCAACTGGTTGAGTATGGCGGGAAGCAGCACAAGGTTTATTCTCGGCAATGGCAGCAGCACAACATCTGGGGTGCAACCGCTGCGATATTGATCGACCTGATCAATAAGCTTGAAAACCAGAAACTTAAGTGACGCAGTGATTGCTCCCTGGGTAATTTAATGTTTTCCCAGTCGTTCAACCAGCATCTGTAAGACTGTCTGGGTGCTGTCATGAAACCAGTGTTCTACAAAGTCTTCAACATTGAAGTAGTCAGCACCAGAGTATGATTCCATCAGGGATTTACGGGCCATTGCCCGGGTTTTCAGCATCGCCTGGCGTGGCAGGGACAAATGCCGATGGCACCATTTAAGGGCTCCTTCAATGACATCTTTGGTGTCCTGCAATTCATCAACCATACCACAGGCTAATGCTTTTTCTGAGTCAATAAGCAAGCCTTCGACAACCAGCTGGGCAGCCTGGCGTTCACCCGTCAGGCGTACCAGAGATTGATAAATGACAGGCGGTACTACAAGGCCAACCTGTACTTCGTTGAGGCCGATTTTGTAGGGGCCTTTTTCGATACCATGAGCCATAATCCGGTAATCACAGGGCAGGGCAATAACAGCTCCACCTGCAGGGCTATGCCCGGTAATTGCAGCGACAATGGGTATTGGTGACAGGGCGATGCATTTCAACAGTGACATGAATTCGATCCAGAACTCTACCATTTGCTGACGATTAAAACCGAGTAATTTTGGTACATCAAGACCGGCAGAAAAAATTTCCGGCTGGCCGGAAATAATGATGGCATCAAAGCCATCAGCCATTGCTAAATCAATTTGTTGATGCAGGGCCTTAATCAATTCCATATTCAGGGCGTTAACCGGCGGACGTGCCATATTTAGTTCGAGGATGGTGTCATGGGTATTTCGGTTGAGCATCATTTAGATCTCTTTAAGGATGATGGCTTAGTGTAGAAAGCCTGGTGGATGTAGTCAATTCCCCTTAATCCGGTTATGCTGACAACTGTGTAATTATATAATGTAAAAACTCGGAAGAAAACTTAAGTTATGTCAGTTCAAATTAATAGGGAAGGGCAATGAAAAATCTAATCCTCACCGCCTTGTTTATCAGTGTATCGATGCTTCTCGCCTGCCAGCCAAAGGTAGAAGCACCAATTGAAAGGCAAACCTTTGTAGTTGAAAATGCTTGGGTGCGGGCCATGCCACCCGGCAGGCGGATGACGGCAGCCTATGGTGAGCTTAAAAATGTGGGGACTGTCGAGCTACGGGTTAATAAATTCTCCAGTCCGCAGTTTTCCTCAGTTAGTTTGCACGAAACTATCCTCGATAGCAGTGGGATGAGCCATATGCAGGAGATTCATGAACTGATTTTGCAACCGGGTGAAATAGTTATCCTGGAACCGGGTGGCAAGCATTTAATGTTGATGGGAATGCGTGATAATAAAACCGAAACCAGCAGTGCTGCGGTCATTATAAAATTCGAGTTTGAAGATCCTGTAAGTGTAGAATTTTCGCTAAGGAATCTTTGATTTATTCCGGGCATCAAGGTGCTCATTCATGAATAATTAAGAGACCGCAAATAAAAGCAATGCAGCGCAGGTGCCTACCTGCGCACTATGCCTGAATTCCTGCGTTGAGGCATTTTTTGAGGAAATGACCAGTCCATGATTTCTTTTGCTTTGCGATATCTTCCGGTGTGCCGGTAGCAATAATTTGCCCGCCTTTGTCACCACCCTCGGGTCCAAGGTCAATGATCCAGTCTGCAGTTTTGATTACATCGAGGTTGTGCTCAATGACTACAACCGTATTGCCGTGATCCCGCAAGCGATGTAAAACTTTGAGCAACTGCTTGATATCGTGGAAGTGCAGGCCAGTAGTTGGTTCATCGAGGATATACAGCGTCTGCCCGGTATCGCGTTTCGACAATTCTTTGGCCAGTTTAATCCGCTGTGCTTCACCGCCTGATAATGTTGTCGCACTTTGTCCCAGGGTGAGGTAGGAAAGGCCGACATCCATCAGTGTTTTCAACTTGCGGGCGATCGTCGGTACAGCTTCGAAGAAGGGCAGGGCATCTTCAACGGTCATTCCCAGAACTTCATGGATGTTCTTGCCCTTGTACATGACACTCAGGGTTTCACGGTTATAACGCTTGCCGTGGCAGACATCACAGGGCACATAAATATCTGGCAGGAAATGCATTTCCACCCGAATCAGGCCGTCACCCTGGCAGGCTTCGCAACGACCGCCTTTGACATTAAAACTGAAACGCCCGGGTTTGTATCCGCGGGTACGGGCTTCAGTGGTTCCGGTAAAGAGTTCCCGGATCGGCGTGAACAGGCCGGTGTAGGTGGCCGGGTTGGAGCGCGGGGTTCGACCGATAGGGCTCTGGTCAATATCTACCACTTTGTCAAACAGGTCCAGTCGTTCAACCGATGCGTAGGCTGCCGGTTCTGCGTTGCTGCCATAAAGTTCGCGGGCAACAATGCGATGCAGGGTGTCGTTGATTAATGTCGACTTACCGGAACCGGAAACCCCGGTTACACAGGTCAGCAAACCTGCAGGGATTTCAAGATTGACAGATTTCAGGTTATGCCCGGTGGCACCTTTAAGTCGAAAGATCCGCTGCTTGTCGGTCAGCGTGCGTTTAGCCGGAATTTCGATTGACTTTTTACCGGAAAGATACTGTCCGGTGAGTGAGTTCTCATCTTTCAGCATGTCGTCAGGTGTACCGGCAAAAATAATCTCGCCGCCATGCACGCCGGCGCCGGGGCCGATATCAACAACATAATCCGCGCTGAGAATAGCCTCTTCATCATGCTCAACCACAATCACGGTATTACCGATATCCCGTAGTCGCACCAGGGTTTCCAACAGGCGTGCATTGTCCCGCTGATGCAGGCCGATAGAGGGTTCATCAAGAATATACATTACCCCGACCAGGCCGGCACCAATCTGGCTGGCAAGGCGAATGCGTTGGGCTTCACCCCCGGAAAGGGAGTCCGCACGCCGATCCAGGGTGAGGTAATCCAGGCCGACATTGACCAGGAACTGCAGCCTGTCCTGGACCTCCTTAACAATTTTGTCTGCAATTTCTCCACGGCTGCCGGTGAGCTTGAGCGAGCCGAAAAAGTCCAGGGATTGTTCTATTGGCCAGGAGGTAACGGTTGGCAGGTCGGTGTTGTCTACAAACACATGCCGTGCCGAGCGATTCAGGCGTTTGCCTTCGCAGGCAGGGCAGGGTCTTTGCGAAATATATTTGGCCAGCTCTTCACGCACAATGCGCGAATCGGTTTCATGATAGCGACGGTCGAGATTGGGAATAATGCCACTAAAGCTGTGGGTGCGGGATTTTCCGCCTTTATCATTCAAATAACGAAAACGGATTTCTTCATCACCACTGCCGAAAAGGACAATGTGCCGGATACGTTCCGGGAGTTCTTCAAATGGCAGCTCAATATCAAATTTATAGTGACTGGCCAGCGACTGGATCAGCTGGAAATAGTAGGCATTACGCCGATCCCAGCCGCGCACTGCACCACCGGCGAGGCTTAGGTGCGGATTTTTTACCACCCGATTCGGGTCGAAAAACTGACTCACACCCAGCCCGTCACATTCGCCGCAGGCACCGTTGGGATTGTTGAAAGAAAACATCCGCGGCTCAAGTTCCTGCAGGCTGTAGTCGCATTCCGGGCAGGAATAGCGGGAACTGAACATTAGCGGTTCAAAACCGCCCTCATCCATGGGTGCCAGCAGGGCAATGCCGTCTGTTAGCACCAGTGCGGTTTCTAGCGATTCTGCCAGTCTTTGTTTCATATCCTCGCGTACCCGGAAGCGATCCACCACAACTTCAATCGTATGGTTCTTGCGCAGTTCCAGTACCGGTACTTCCTCAAGGTCGTAAACTACCCCATCAACCCGGGCACGGATAAAACCCTGGGCGCGAAATTCGTCAAACAGTACGGCATGCTCACCCTTGCGGTTGCGTACTACAGGTGCCAGCAGCATCGCTTTGTCACCTTCGGGCAGGCTTAATATCTGGTCTACCATCTGGCTAATGGTCTGGGCATCCAGCGGCAGGTCGTGGTCCGGGCAGCGTGGTGTGCCGACGCGGGCAAATAGCAGGCGCAGGTAATCATAAATCTCGGTGATAGTACCCACGGTTGAACGGGGGTTATGCGAGGTGGATTTCTGTTCGATCGAAATCGCCGGTGAAAGACCTTCGATATGGTCGACATCCGGTTTTTCCATCATCGACAGGAATTGTCGTGCATAAGCGGACAAAGACTCTACATAGCGGCGCTGGCCCTCGGCATAAATAGTATCAAAAGCCAGTGAGGATTTCCCGGAGCCGGAAAGACCGGTGATAACGATCAATTTGTCACGTGGCAGGTCAATATCGATATTGGCCAGGTTGTGGGTCCGTGCGCCGCGTATCTGAATGAATTCCATAGAGTTATAGCCCTGGTTTTGTATTGGATACGGGCCTGGATTAGCCGGTTCCACTTATCTAATGCTGAACCGGGTAATATACCACTCTGGGCATTTCAATGCCCTGTCAAATTAAGATGAATTTAAGCTGTAAATACCCTGATAGGTTGTGGTAGAATGGTCGGCTCGTTAGTTGACTGACGGCAAAGATTCGAGTAACATCCCGTCTCTTTTGTCGCCTCTTATAGTAGCGATGATCACGCCTAAGGCACTTATTAGCGTGAACTGAATTCCAGGCGCCTTAAATTGAGTCGCTTTTTGCACGGAGCAAAACAAATGTACGCTGTATTCAAAACGGGTGGTAAGCAGTATCGGGCTGCCACTGGTGATATCTTAAAAATCGAAAAAATCGAAGCCGAAAAAGGCGCTCTCATTGATCTGGACGAAGTCCTGATGGTCGGTGAGGGTGATGATGTTCAGGTTGGTGCCCCGTTCCTTGAAGGTACAAAGGTTACTGCCAAGGTACTGGAGCAGGGTCGTCGTGACAAAATTACGATTATCAAGTTCAAGCGCCGCAAGCATCATCGCAAGCAAGCCGGTCACCGTCAGTACTTCACCTGCATCCAGATTGAAGATGTAGTAACAGGTGCTAAGAAAGCCACGAAGAAGGCTGAAAAAAAGGCTGCACCTAAGAAGGTTAAGGTTGAAAAACCTGCTAAGACAGACGCTGCTCCGGCACTGCGTTTTCTTGACGCTGCCATCGACGGCAAGGCTGACGACCTGAAGAAGATTTCAGGTGTTGGTCCAGTACTCGAAGGCAAGCTGAATAACCTGGGTATTTACCATTACAGCCAGGTTGCAGCATTTACTGCCGGGGAAATCGAGCAGATTGATGCAGAATTGAATTTCAAAGGTCGTATCGACCGTGATGACTGGCTGGGTCAGGCGAAAGCCCTGGCTGCCGGTTCAGATGCTGAATAAGGAATAAGGAGAACTCGTCATGGCACATAAGAAAGCTGGTGGTAGTACTCGTAACGGTCGCGATTCAAACCCTAATTATTTAGGTGTTAAGAAATATGGCGGCGAAGATGTAATTGCAGGCAACATTATCGTTCGTCAGCGCGGAACCCGTTTCCACGCCGGTACAAATGTTGGCATTGGTAAAGACCACACCCTGTTTGCACTTGCGGATGGCAAAGTACAGTTCGAAAAGAAGGGTAAGCCTTTACGCAAATTCGTGAGCATTGTTGGCGCATAAACCCAATTCTGGTTACGCTAAGAACCCCGCCAAGGCGGGGTTTTTTGTGCCCGGTAGGGTGGGCATTCATGCCCACGCGCCACCTTGAAGTATTTATTGGTAAACTAATTCAATGAAATTTGTAGATGAAGTCACAATCAATGTAGCTGCCGGCAAAGGTGGAGGCGGCTCCGCATCATTCAGGCGGGAAAAATACATCCAGTA
>JADFVZ010000018.1 GCA_015222805.1 Pseudomonadota bacterium | reverse complement strand
TGAGATCCCGGCTCGTAGGCTGGGATGACGATGGTTCTTTTGGTTGTCAGAGCTTTAAAATAAATTTATTTATTCGGTTTCTTACGCGCCCGCGGGTGGGCTTTGTCGTAAACCCGGGCCAGGTGCTGGAAGTCGAGATGGGTGTAGATTTGGGTGGTAGAGATATCTGCATGCCCAAGCAACTCCTGAACAGCACGCAGGTCGCTGCTGGATTCAAGCAGGTGGGAGGCGAAAGAATGCCTGAGCAGGTGTGGATAAACCCGCTGTGGTAGCCCCTGCACTTTGGCCCAATGGGCCACGCGCTGCTGAATGCTGCGTACGGATATCGCGTTTCCACGCATGCTCACAAATATCCTGGTTTCTTCAAAATCAGCGATTCCGGCACGCTCACGGCGCCACACTTCCAGCGCCTCAAGTGCTATCCTGCCAACCGGTACGACACGGGTTTTATTACCTTTGCCGGTTACCCTGAGGATTCCAGAGCGGGCATCCAGTGCCGACCATTCAAGCTCAGCCAGTTCAGTTAAACGCAGTCCGGATGAATAGAACAGTTCGAGCATGGCTTTATCGCGAATCGCAATGGGGGTTTCGGCTTTAAAGGAGAGCAGGTGGTTGAGGGTGTCGGTATCCAGGGTGGCGGGCAGGCGGCGCTCCTGTTTGGGGGCGCGGATATTGATTGCAGGATTGTTGGATACCACCCCTTCCCTTAGTAGATAGCGGAACAGGCTGCGAATAGCAGACAACAGCCGCTGTAATGACCTGCTGCCAAGTCCGCGGCGATGCTGGTCAGCAATAAATCGACGGATATGGGTTTCATCAACCTTGCTAAGGGCGCTAACATTAATTGCCAGCAGGTGCTCTTCCAGGCAATCGAGATCGCGTCGGTATGCCTTGATAGTTCTGGGGGATAGCTGTTTCTCTGCGGCTAAATACTGCAGGAATTTATCGATCGCAACCTGGGTTTCACGTTGCTCGGGCATGAATTTCTCAGTGGTCCGTCAGGCCGTTAAACGCCGGGGCTCGGCTTCCTGTAAGCGCAGGCGGTGACTAATGGTTTCACTCAGCAGTTCAAGGAACATGGTTCCCATTCCGGGGAAAAAACGACCGGGGTTTTCCGAACCAATCGCAAGCATTCCAAACTCGCCCCGCTCACCGATGGGTACCAGCGCAGTTGAGCGGATCTGGTTGTCACGGCCAAACAGGAATTGCAGTTTCTCACGGGCCAGGCGCCCGCAACTGGTTTGCCCTCCGTCAAGTAATGTACGGAATGGTGCCAATTCTGGATTATCGGCCTGGATGATGCTCAGTGGCAGTTTACTGTCAGGGTTAATTTTATCGGCAAAAAGACCAATAAAAACATGATCCGCTTTAAATTGGTTTTTAAGTTCATCGCGTAACATCTGGAAGAAATTTTTCATGTTTGCGCTTTCACCAAGGGTTAATGACAGCCTGTGAAGCTTACCCATCAGTTCTTCGTTTTCGAGCGCATTTTGCATCATTTGTTGCATTTTACGTTCAATATCGCGATTTTTAGCACGTAGCCGACTAACCTGTCGTTCAATAAGTGAACTTGTATTGGTGCTGTTTGAGTGGGTAAGTTCGACCACTTCAAGTAGTTCAGGGAAGCGTTGAAAAATGTCAGGATTTTGCTCCAGCCAGTTGATGACAGCTTTTTCGTTAACTTCTACTTCAGTGCTCATCCCTAAATTCTCCCTTAAAAACATAGCTGGCAAGGCCAGTCATCCATAACGCATTGTCGTCAGCATCGGATACGATCGCAAGACCCCCACAGGGGCTGCTCTCGACTTCTGACGTTTCCCTAATTCCATCCCATTCTATCACCAGTTCGCCCCCTGGTTGTCGAACTGTCACCCGACGGTCTATTTTCCCCGCCAGGCGTAAGGCCGCCATGGCCGCACAGGCACCACTGCCGCAGGCGCGGGTGGGTCCGCTGCCGCGTTCGAAAACCGTTAAATTAATCTCCTTGAAGCTAAAGTTTTCTACCAGTCCGATATTCACGCCCGCAGGGAAAGCCGGGTGCTCGCTAAGCAAATTTGCCAGCATTTCAAGGCTCACCCCTGGCTGATCTTCAGCCAACAGGACAATATGTGGATTACCCATCGAAACCGCACTCAATTTTAACTTGATGTCACCTATCTGCAGATGCCAGTTTGAGTTACCCAGTGCCTGCAGGTGGTGGGTTTCCAGTGGAATATCTGCCGACTGGAATACGGGCTCCCCCATGTTTATAGCCACCTGGTTTAGCTCACCATCAGGTTGCCAGCGGCAAACCACCGGGCCGGCGATTCCGTTGATAATAAATTCTGCAGTAGATATTTCCCCCTGCATTCCAAGGTATTGGGTGATGCAACGCATACCGTTACCGCACTGTTCTGCTTCGCTGCCATCGGCGTTAAAGATGCGGAAGTTGAGATATGCGGACGGTAGGGCAGGGGCTTCTAGAATAAGGAACTGGTCACAGCCAATTCCCGTGTGGCGGTTAGCCAGGCCCGTTAATAGTTTAGTGTCGGGTTTGAACTGCTGCTGTCGATTATCTATGAGGACAAAATCGTTGCCCAGACCATGCATTTTGTGGAACTGGATTGCCATTTACTGCGCGCCGGTTTCCGGCTTGTCGTTGTCTTCGGAGCTAACAGTCTCTGCCGTTTTTTCCGGTTGGCTACTTTGCTGGCCTGCATCTTCGAGAAAAAGATCGCCTTTTTGACCACAGGCACTCAAACACGCACACAAAACTAATATTAAAAGCAGAAGGATTAAGATTCGTTGCATGCTGGCTTCCTGTGATGGCATATCAATCGGACGAACACTGTAAACTATATACTGAACTGCTTTGCATAAATAGTAGGCCCAGTACAAAAGTAAAAACAAAAGGACAGCTTAACTGTGACGATAGAACAACAATACCCGGATTGTGTGGTTGTAGATACAGGCGATAACCCCCGTTTTACGGTTATCTGGCTGCATGGACTGGGTGCCGATGGCCATGATTTTGAACCCATCGTGCCGCAACTGGGTTTGAGTGATGCGGTGATGACGGCCGGAGTTCGTTTTATTTTTCCCAACGCGGCACCCCGTCCGGTCACCATCAATGGCGGCATGTCGATGCCGGCATGGTATGACATCAAAGGCATGGACTTGCGCCGGGACCAGGATGAAGCAGGGATTGCAGCTTCCGGTAAACGCATCACCGACATGCTTGACGCTGAGATTGCTGCTGGCAAACAGCCGGCAGATATTATCCTCGCAGGCTTTTCCCAGGGAGGGGCAATGGCGCTGCATATAGGCCTGCGGTATCCGCAAAGGCTGGCTGGAATCATGGCGTTGTCCTGTTACCTGTTATTTCCGGAACGGCTCGCAAGCTTAGATAACCCGGCAACTACCGGCATGGAAATTTTTGCGGCTCACGGCAGCCAGGATCCGGTGGTGCCCTACACAGTAGGTAAAACTGCCGCCAACCACCTCAGCAGCCTGGGCTATCAGGTCCAGTGGCAGGTCTACACCACGGCACATTCAGTCTGCCTGCAGGAAATTACCGACATCGGCCGCTGGCTAAGCCGACGTTTTTTGGTTGGAGAGAATGGCTAAACAGCAACAGGAAGCGACAGTACAGGTAATCCTGCCCGACTTTTGCCGCTGGCAGGTGCTGCTGGCTGCAGTCCTGATGGGTGAAATCGTCTTGTTGTCGATTGAGCTATTACACCCGGGGATACCTGCATGGTATCAACTGGGGCTCAATACTTTATTGATCAGCGGACTCTCTGCACTGGTAGTTTTCAGTTTATGTAGCCTGCGTAACTGGTTGAATGATTTTGAGGGTGACCGGGCCTGGTGGGTTAGCTGGTTGCTGATGTGGGTAAGCGGTTTTATCATTTCCTGGGTCGGCTGGTTGTTACTGCAAATACTGGAGATCCCGATGCCTGAAATCAACCGGCTGGAGTTCAGTTTGCGCATTAGCCTGGTGGTGGCGATGATCTCCGCTGCCATGCTGCGTTATTTCTATGTCCAGCAACTTTGGCAGCAGGAAACCCTGTCACAGACAGAAGCGCGAGTACAGGCATTACAAAGCCGAATTCGCCCGCATTTTCTGTTCAACAGTTTGAATTCAATTGTATCTTTAATCCCAGAGGACCCGATAAAAGCAGAGCAGGCAACTGAAGATCTGGCTGACCTGTTTCGCAGTGCATTGCGTGACACCAGTGAAGCGAGCACCCTGGGGGATGAACTGGAAATGGTTGGAAAATACCTGCGCATTGAACAGCACCGCCTGGGCCGGCGCCTGCAGTTAAACTGGCAGGTAGATGATTTGCCCACAGATGCGCGGGTTCCCCGGCTGTTACTGCAGCCGTTGGTTGAAAACGCAGTTGCCCACGGCATTGAACCTAGCAGTAAAGGTGGCACAGTGGGGATTTCCGGTGCTTGCGATGGTGATTATGTGGTTATAGTAGTGACTTCACCGCTCACCAATAGCCTGCCTTCACGCAGTGGTAACCAGATGGCTGTTGCCAATATCCGTGAACGATTACACTATCATTATGCGGGGCGCGCCAGCCTCAGCCTGAATCGGGAAGAAGGACAGTTCCAGACGATATTACGATTTCCGTATGATGAGGTCTCATGATGCATATTCTATTAGTTGATGATGAGCCACTGGCCTTGAGCCGATTGCAGCGCCTGCTGGGGGGAATGCCGGGCTGTGAGGTCGTTGCCGAGGCTGGCAATGGCCGGGAAGCACTGCAAAAGTATGCCCTGCTTAAGCCGGACCTGTTGCTGCTGGATATACATATGCCGGAAATGGACGGGCTGGCTGTGGCTGCAGAATTAAAGCAGATGAAACCCCAGCCGGCGATCATCTTTTGTACTGCATTCGATGAGCATGCGCTGCAGGCATTTGAGGAGCAGGCACTGGATTACCTGCTGAAACCCGTCCGGCGTGAACGCCTGGAAGCGGCCCTGAACAAGGCGCGTCAATACCTGGGGCTGACGGAAAGTGATGATGTTAAACGCAAATATATTCGCTCGCGGGTGGGTGAAAAAGTCATCCTGATCCCCCTGGAAGATATTTTTTGTGCTCGCGCTGAAGACAAATATACAATTATTTGCCACCGCGGTGGTGAGGCTATCATTGATGAGCCACTGAAGGACCTGGAGCAGGAATTTTCCGTAGAACTCCTGCGTATCCACCGTAATACACTGGTGGCACGGGATAAGATTCGCGGCTTGCAGCGTGATAATAAAGGCCAGCAGCATTTGCTGCTGGATGGAACCGAATTTTCGCCATTGATCAGCAGGCGAAATGTAGCAGTCATCAGGGAATGGCTGAAGGAACAATAATAAACAGATGCAAAATATTAGAATTGCCACCCGAGAATCCCAGCTGGCCCTATGGCAGGCTGAACATGTACAGGACCTATTGCAGAAGCAGTTCCCGCAACTGATAGTCAGCCTGGTACCAATGACCACTCGTGGAGATCAGATCCTGGATAAACCGCTGGCGGAAATTGGCGGCAAAGGCCTGTTCCTCAAAGAGCTGGAACAGGCGCTGCTGGCTGACGAGGCTGATATTGCCGTACATTCACTGAAAGATGTGCCTGCGGTGTTGCCGGCAGGGATGCAAATGCCTGCTTTCCTGGCACGCGCCAATCCTGCAGATGCTTTCGTTTCCACTCACTATGCCAGCCTGGACTCATTACCCGCAGGAGCTATTGTTGGAACTTCCAGCTTGCGCCGCCGCAGTCATTTGCTGGGGTTGCGTGACGACCTGGAAATTCGTGACCTGCGCGGCAATGTAAATACCCGGATTGCCAAGCTGGATGCCGGTGACTATGACGCCATCATCCTCGCCTGTGCCGGTCTGGAACGGCTGGGCTGGGGCCAGCGGGTGACCCAGGCACTGCCACTGGATACCTGGTTGCCATCACCCGGTCAGGCGATTATCGGGATTGAATGCTGCAACGATAATCCTGCGGCTGCCTATATCGAGGCCCTCGACAATCCTACAGCACGGTGTGCGGCATTGGCGGAACGCGCACTTGCAGCCCGGCTTGAGGCCGGTTGTCACTGGCCACTGTCTGCTTTTGCCATAGTTGAAGAAAACGGTCTGCAAATGCGCGCCGGCCTGGCCATGCCCGATGGCAGCCTGGCTATTGAGGTTGCTGGCGAAGCCACCTGTGCCGATGCCGAGGAGCTGGGCAAGCGACTGGCAGATGAACTGCTGGCATCCGGCGGCAGGGAAATTGTAGCTACACTGGACGGTGGTTAATGTCCGGGCAGTTGCCAGTTTCAGGACAGGTCCCGGTTTTAATCACCCGCCCTCTGCGAAAAGGGCAGGAACTGGCAGCTTTACTACAGTCAGAAGGTGTTACCAGCCTGGTGGCCCCGGCATTTGAAATTCGCCTGATGGAAGGCGATTACCTGCTCGAACATAAGGTGCAGCTTCTGCGGGCCGGAACACGCCTGATTTTCCCCAGTGTGAATGCGGTTGCGGGCTTTTTTCAGGGCCTGGAGAACGCATCATTACAACTACCGGTAGAGGCGGAATGTATTGCGGTTGGACCTGCGACAGCACAAGCGCTGCAAAACAATGGTGTGGAACAGTTAAGCTGCTCTACAGGTACAAATTCTGAGGCCTTGCTGGAATTGCCGGGTTTGCAAGCAGCTTCTGCCCCGGTTGCGAATATTTTTATTATTTCAGCCCCGGGCGGGCGCAGCTTAATTGAGGAAACGCTCAGGCACCGTGGCTACTCAGTGCACAGTATTCATGTCTATCAGCGTCACGCATTGGCATTGCCTGCAAAAACTGCCGAACACATCCGTCGGCAAGCGGCTGTTAACAGTGTTTTTACTTCAGCAATGGCACTGGACGTTGTGTTTTCCGAATGGCCGGACTTTGTCGCTGAGAAGATATCGAAAGGGCAGGCGGTGGTGATTTCCGAGCGGCTTAAAAGGCGGGCAATAGCTTGTGGTATCCAGTCTGTCAGGGTTTCTACAGCTACCGATAACCGGGCAATCTGTAATCAGCTTGTGCAACAAACCGATGCATCAGAGGCTTGATTCTAGTAGCATCTACACTGAGTCCAAGAGTATATTTTCATGACTGAAAAAAAAGACCCCGATAAAGTAGCTGGTTCATCGGCTGAAGCCAGTGGATCTGAACCGGCACCGGCACAGAAACCCAAGATAAAACTGGCGGCTAAGATAACTGAAAAAGAGACTGCCAAAGCGGTCGATAAGAGCACAAAAATGAGTGATAAAAAACCCGTTACTCCAAACCCGGCCAAACCGGCATCATCCGGTCGTAGTATTGCCATGCTGGCGCTGCTGCTGGCAATTGTTGCGATAGGCTGGGGTTACTGGCGGGAATTCCAGAGCCAGGAAGTCAGCAGCAGCGCGCTGACCCAGTCCAGCAATGAAAATAAGCGCCTGCAAAGTGAAATTGAAGGCTTGCAGGCATCCATTAAGGCAATGGGCGGTAAGATCGTCGGTGAAGATGTGCTGCAGCCAAAACTGGATAAGCTGGATTCGCGTATTGATGCAGTTTCCAGCAGCCAGTTGCAACAGGCGGATGTTGAAACCGCATTGCAATCGCGACTGGCATCACTGGAGCAGGTATTCAGCGGGCTCGATGATCGTCAGCAGGTAACCGAAAGTACGCTCTCCAGCCTGGCACTGAATAAACAGGCTACCGATCGGGACGTGGCGCTTGCAGAAGTTACCTTCCTGGTACGGGTTGCGGCGCAAAGACTGGAGCTCTTTAATGATCAGCCGGCGGCGATTGAGTTGTTGCAGCTGGCTGACCAGCAACTGGCAAGCCAGGGCGAGCAGCTGTTTAATCCTGTACGGCATCGTATTCAACAGGATTTACTGGCCATTAATGTGATCAAAGCCCCGGATGTTGTCGCCATTACTGGACAATTACTGGCACTGGAGCAATCAGTAGGCCAATGGCAGGCGCATTTACCTGAACGCCGCGAAGATACAGGCGGTGAAAATACAGTAAGTGAGTCTGATTTAGTGGCGAAGCTGTCCTACCTGGTTAACTCCCTGGTTACTATTCGAGAAGATCAGGGTAACAGTGAGTTCCTCACCATATCCCAGGCAGAACGGATGAAAGACCGCATACGCCTGGAGCTGCAGGCTGCAAGGGTGGCTGCAATTGCCGGGCAAACAGCAAATTACCAGGGCTCGGTAAATCGGGTGTCAAACTGGATGCGTGAATACTTTGATCCGAGTGTTGCAGCCAATGCGGCCGCACTTAATTCCCTCGACGAACTTGCGAGTGTGAACTTAAATCCGCAGTGGCCTGATTTAAACCCCTTGCTGGTGTTAACCCGGCAAATGCAGTCTATCCCGGTTAATGAACGGGTTAATACGCCCGTCGAGGCGGGCATGCCTGCGGAAGCTAGCCCAGAGCCAGAAGCCTGATGCGTGCCACGATCCTGATCATAAGCGGTTTACTACTGGTAGTACTGGCGGCATTCCTGGCACCGATATTTAAAGCAGATCCGGGCTATGTGCTAGTGCGTTTCCAGGGCTGGTCACTGGAAACCTCGGTACTGGTATTAATCATCACGCTGGTACTGGTTTTTGTATTGACCCGGCTGGCTTTCTGGTTGTGGCGCTGGCCACTGAGAACTGCGGTGAAAGTACGTGAGAATGTTGCCCGCAAGCGCCTGGAAAAAGGATTGCTGGCACTGGTGGAGGGTGATTTCAAAACAGCTGAGAAAGCGTTGAGTAAATCTTCCGGCGGTGAGCAGTCAACCATTGCATTATTAGGTGCAGCCAGGGCGGCTGAAGGCTTATCCAATCCTAAAGGTCGTGAAGAATACCTGACAAAAGTCGAAGGTGGTGGCAAGAAAAATATGCTGGTAGCCCTGTCGCGGGCAGAAATGCTGATGGCCAATGAGCAATGGGCGGATGCTACTGCTATTCTCGAAGACCTGCAGAAATCACAACCCCGTCACCAGCAGACGAAGACCTTCCTCTATCATTGCTACAGAAATACAGAGAACTGGATCAGGGCGGGTGAAATGGCTCCCGGTTTGCGTAAGCTAGGAGTTATTGATGCAGAGGAAGAAGCAGAATGCCTGCGCAGGATGTACCAGCAAAGGTTAACTAATACTGCAGACCTGAAGACATTACATACTGCCTGGAAGGACCTGCCGCGCGCTGTGCAGAAACAATCCTCACTTATTGGATCCTATGCCGCATTGCTGGTTCAATATTCAGCGGCCGATGAAGCTGAAACCCTGATGCGCAAATCCCTGAACCGCGAGTGGTCTGCCGAATTAATTCACCAGTATGCAATGCTGGACGCTGGTGATCCCCTGGCACGCCTCAAACAAACTGAAAAATGGCTGCAGAATCAACCTGAAGACCCGGGGCTGCACCTGGCGATTGGACGCTTGTGCCTGACCAACAAAATCTGGGGTAAGGCCCGGGAACATCTTGAAACCAGCTTGCAGTACCATCCCGATGAGGATGCCTACTCAACTCTGGGGGCACTCTGCCACCGCCTCGGTGACCTCGAACAGGCCAGTAATTATTATCGCCAGGCATTAGAGCTTTGCCGAACCACTGAAGCCACTTAGCCTATACATATAACCCCGGCATCCCGGCTCCCACAATTTTGTCATCCCGGCCTCCGAGCCGGGATCTCCTAACGCTGACGTGAACCACAAAAAAACCGAGATACCGGATCAAGTCCGGCATGATGAGGTGTTTAGATACCGGATCAAGCGTTATAAATTAGACGACACATGTGGGTAGGGTGGGCATTTATGCCCACGCGTCAGTGATTAAATCCTTGTTGGGGGTGGTGCATGCGGAAGGCTTTACGCGTGGGCATAAATGCCCACCCTACGGTTAATGCGGTTCGGCTAGAATCTCAAAAGGCACATCCGCACCGAACTCGAAGGAATCATAAAACAGGCGGTCATCGGCTAAACCCTGTGCCGGGAATGCGTGCCGGGCAGTATCAATCATGATCGGTGGACCACTCATATAAACCTCATGTGCGGACAGGTCAGGGTAATCTTCTATCACTGCAGTGTGCACAAAACCGGTGCGGCCCTGCCAATGATCTTCAGCCAGGGGGTCGGAGAGCACCGGGGTGAATTGTATATGTGAAAAATTTCTCTCCCATTGCTCCGGCAGGTCAAGGCAATACAGCTCTTCAAGGTTACGTGCACCCCAGAACAGATGTATTGGTCGCACACTCTGTTTACGCAGCAGGTATTCAATCATTGATTTCAGTGGTGCAAAGCCGGTACCGCCACCCATCATAATCATCGGTCGCTGACTGCCGTGGCGGATAAAAAAGGTTCCCAGCGGACCTTCTATGCGCAGGATTCCCTTAACCTTGAGCTCATTAAATACCCAGGAAGTGAAATCACCGCCATCCACATGGCGGATGTGCAGCTCCAGCTCGTCAGCATCATGCGGTGGGCTGGCGATTGAGAAGGCACGACGTTTTCCACCGGGCAGCAAAATTTCTATGTATTGACCAGCAAGAAACTGCATCCGCTGGGTTTTTGGTAGCCTCAGCTTAAGTTTTGCGACATTCGGTGAGAGTAATTCCTTACTGGATACGCGTGCAGGCAGCATGCGTACCGGGATATCCTTGATGGCTTCGATCTCGCGTACTGTAATCTGCAGGTCGTTATCTGCAACGGCCTGGCAGAGTAAAATATCACCGTCAGCTTTTTCCTTTTCATCCAGCGCCAGCGGAGGATGGATGGGGTAGCTTACGCTGCCGGATAGCAAACGCCCCTTGCAGTTACCGCAAGTACCATTTTTACAGCTGTAGGGTAACTTTACCCCCTGGCGTAATGCCGCCTCGAGTACGGTTTCACCCTTATTGCTGGTAAAAGTTTTACCGCTTAGTTTTAGCTTAATCGTATGCTGGCTGTTATCTGGCATTTATATTTGAGTAATTTTTACAATAAAGCCGGTATTTTAACTACTTTTTCCAGCCTGTGGCTGTGTTATTCTCTCGCGCTGGAAATCAGGTTTTTAATTTATATGCAGGATTCAACACAACAAGCTGTAATCGGGTCGGGATGGAGCTGGGTACACCCCTGGCGGATTCTCTTGCGCTTACCCTTCCTGCTCTTGCATCTTTTCATTGGTTTGCCGCTTTTATATCTCACGATTAATCGATTTGGACGCTCAATTAATGTAGGTAGCAGGACGCTGGATGAGTTCATGCAAAGCTGGTGGACCAACAGCCTGTGCCTGATTTTCGGTATTCGTCGGAAGATTATCGGTACGCTTGGCCCGGGCCCGCTGTTTGTGGTGGCTAATCATGTATCTTTCCTGGATATTGTCCTACTGGGTTCGATTACCCAGATGAGCTTTGTATCCAAGGCTGAAATTGCCAATTGGCCGCTGGTCGGCACCATTGCGAGGATGGGGGACACCGTCTTCCATCACCGGGGTTCGGGAAACTCCCTGCAGGCGGTTATTGATGCCATCTCTACTAAAATACTTGAGGGAAAAAGAGTTGCCGTTTTCCCCGAGGGCAGGATTTATTGCGGTGATAAAGTGCATCGTTTCCATGCCCGGTTGTTCCAGGTGGCCATTGAAGAGAACATTAATGTCCAGCCAATCTGTATTCGTTACCTGCAGAAGGGCAAGTTGAATCCCCGGATCTGCTTGTGTGATCGGAATGAACGCTTTTTCTGGAATGCGATAAGACTGCTGGGTGAAGCCGGCAGTATTGCGGAACTTCGGGTTCAGGCGATCATCACGCCGACTGGCAAGAGCCGCAGGGAACTCGCAGAAAGCGCACACTTTGCGGTTGCCGAGGCTTACCCTGACAGGGAGGATCACAATGAAGATTGATAACAGTTTTCACCCCAGGGGGCTGCTGGCCAATACCCATGTGCAGACACTGCTGAGCAGCAGTGGTTACCGCCGCAAAAAGATCCTGCCCCAGGCCGAAAAACTGTTGGCGGCCAGTGAAAAATGGATACTTGATGGTGGCGACGGCATTCGCCTGCTGGCTTATTACTCAGCTCAACCCTGGACTACGGTTTCCCGCGGCCTGGTTGTGCTGATACATGGCTGGGAGGGTAGTTCCGAATCCAATTACCTGATAGCCACCGCTTCTAACCTGTTTAATAATGGCTTTGATGTGCTGCGCCTGAACCTGCGTGATCATGGTGACAGCCACCACCTTAATGAAGGCCTGTTCCATTCGCGCATGATCGATGAGGTCGTCAATGCAATAGCCGATGCCTGCAGCAGGATTGATACCCGGCCTGTTTTCATGGCAGGCTTTTCTCTAGGGGCGAACTTTACCCTCAGGGTGGCACTCAGGGCGCCGGCAAATAACATTCCCCTGCAGCATGCGGTTGCGGTATGCCCGGTAATCCGGCCCCAGGATGTGCTGGATGCGCTCGAGAGCGGCCTGCCGATATACGAATACTATTTCAATCGCAAATGGGAGAAATCCCTGCGCAAAAAAGCCCAGCTGTTTCCACAACGGTATAACTTTGATGACTGGTATAAAATGCCGCGTCTCAGGGACCGGACCGAAGACCTAGTGGTTAACCACACCCCCTGGGATGACTTAAACGAATATCTTGACGGTTACTCATTAGTGGGTGACACCCTGGCTGAATTAAAAGTACCTTCAACTATTGTGGCTACAGTTGATGACCCGGTCATCCCGGTGGCTGAGGTTGAAAAACTACCCGCAACTGATTGCCTGGAAAGGGTGTACACAGAGCGTGGCGGGCATTGCGCGTTTCTTGAAAACTGGCAAATGCACAGTTGGATAGAAGGCTATATCCTGGAACGGATTGAACAGTCCCTGGAAGAATAAGTACAGCTCGTTGGTACTAGCGCCCTGGGTTCCGGGTGCTTGAAGTAATCAGGGACCCATCTGCGGAAAGCATTACGGCAATTCCGCGTAATCCCTCGAATCGGGTGCAAATAATCGCTGTTACCACCATGATGGGTACGGAAAGGAACATGCCGAGAATACCCCAGATCAGGCCCCAGAAAGTCAGCGATAACAAAATCATAAATGAACTCAGGTTCAGTGATTTGCCCATGTACGCCGGTTCGACAATATTACCAACAACAAACTGGACCGTCCCCAGGCCTACCGTAATCAGAAGGAAAGGAGTCAGGGTGTCGAATTGTACTAATGTTAACAAGGCTGGAAAAATCACACCCAGGAATGAGCCGATATTGGGTATATAGTTCAACAGAAAAATCAGTAATGCCCAGACCGCTGCAAAATCCACACCAACCTGCTTTAATATCACGTAGCTGATCGCTCCAGTGAGCATACTCACCATGGTTTTCATCCAGATATAACGTTGTACCTGGGTGGCGATCTCAGTAAAGACCAGCCGGGTTTCCTCTGCCTCTTCTTCGCAGGCAACCATTGCGGCAAGCTTGGATGGAATCACTTTCTGTTCAGCGAAAAGAAAGCCGGTATAAATGATGACCAGCACAACAGTGGTAAAACCAGTGCCGATCGTAGTTCCAATCGTACTCAGGATGGTGCCAACATTGATATTCTGGAACAAAGAGTCAGTACTGGGTAACTGTTCAATCCCGATCCATACCATCAGCTCATTGAGTAAACGTGAGAAATTTTCCTGATACGCTGGTCCAGCGATGGCAAGGCTTTCTGTCTGGCTTGCCAGCATCTGAAAAACACCCAGAAAAATCACTCCCAGTGCCAGGATGGAAAGCAGCGTGGCCACCGGCCTGGGTATACTGAATGAACCAATTCTGACTCTGCAAATGTGATCCGAGAGTGCATTCAACAGGCCCCAGGTCAAGACTGCCAACACCAGGGGGATTAGAAAACCCTGACCGATCCAGAGCAAGGTTAACGAGATCCCAATTACGATCAGTATATGCGCGGCATTGGCCAGGCCTGAGCCTGAAGGCTTGTTTAGTGGTGCTTTTGACGAGTGATTCAAAGAATGGATCTGACGATTATTTGAATTCACTTACTCTTTTTCTTCAGCATGCTCGTCACCAAGCCAAGTATTGGACTCAGGGAACCCAGGCCGGTATGGGCTGATCCCAGGGCCGAGGAAACAGAAGAGAAACCAGAGCGAATCCGTTCAATATCAGTACCGATCTGAGAGAAATTTTGTTTGATACTATCAGCGTCTGCCGACAATTCAGTCAAGGCCATTTCACGTATCTCTCTAACCATCTCCTCCTCGGGTCCTGGTTTGATTCGTGAAGCAGAGGCCATCACCAGTACAGCTACCACTGCGTTGACAGCGGCCACCACCAATGCAGATGCTGCGGTACTCATTAATGTGGTCAGATATTCATAGGCGGCCAGGTTGACCATGACTACGGTTATCAGGATCATGCCAAGGGCAATGACGTAAAGCCTGGAACGAGCCGCTACACGTCTCGCGTTAGCTTTAGCCAGGGTCATTTCTGCACGTGTTAGAACACGTAATTTGAGCAAGGTTTCGTCCATGGTATGACTCCTATCGAAGTAAACGTCCAAACAACACACCGAGGGAGAATACGGCAAGTGTGGTGATGGCGGGAAGGTCTTCTATTTCATGCTCAAGCTTCTTGAACAGTTCGTCTAATTGCCCCTCTAGTTCTGCATCCGACTCGATTGCTGCCTGGGCACTTTAGATCACACTGTTTACTTCATCAGTCTCGGCTGACTGATTGTCAACTGAAGTTGTATCCTCCTGAGCATTGGCAGCCTGCTTGCTGGCCCGGGTGGCGGAGAGGGCAGCTACTTCCGCACGCAGTTGCTCAAGTTCCGTTTGCATGTCATTGTCAGCCATGATCCTCTCCTCTCTGCGGTTGTCTCAGGTGTTAGCAGGTCTGGCCTTAATCATCCATCCGATCTGCGGCAGCCTGGAGTTCCTGATCCGGTTTATCCGGTGCTTGCATGGCGCTGTTTTCTTTTTGGTCTGTTGAATATATTAAATAGTTACTCTTTATTCATATAATTTGATTCTTTTACCAAACCGTGTTTCACGCCGTGCTTTGGGAAAACAGTACATTGGTATAAAGCTATGGTTATCAGGGTTTAAAGGTTCAGGATGGAGCGGGTAACGGGAGTCGAACCCGTCTCACCAGCTTGGGAAGCTGGGGTAATACCGATATACGATACCCGCGGTGTGAGTCTGTATTTTACACCAGTATTCCGGTGCTGGCTTGTCCATATCCGCCTGGGCTTGGGCTTCCCTCAACCAATAGCGATACTATTAGATGTAGGGTGGGCATTTATGCCCACGCGTAATTGCCACAGGATCTGTCCGGCATTCGCTGCGGTGAAGCAGTTAACAGGACAGCATTGACCTCAATTAATTATTTATTCCGCTGGTGATCCCAAAGAATTTCCCCAACACCATCTGCCCGTGCCATAACCCTAGACAGTACAAATAATAAATCAGATAAGCGATTCAGGTAGTGGATGGCCTCAGGGTTAACCGTCTCAGTCCTTGCCAGTTCAACCACCCGTCGTTCTGCCCGTCGGCAGACTGTCCTTGCCAGGTGGCATGTCGCAGCTGCAGGGCCGCCACCGGGGAGGATAAATTCCTTGAGGACCGGTAAGTTGGCGTTGTACTGGTCGAGTATGTCTTCAAGTTGCTTCACCCGGCCTTCGGGTAACAAGGTATAACCGGGCATGGAAAGTTCACCGCCAAGGTCAAACAGGTGATGCTGGATAGCCATCAGCAGGTCTTTAATATCACTGTCCTGTTCCGCACTTACGAGCATTCCCAGGACGCTGTTAAGTTCATCAACTGTGCCAAAGGCTTCAACCCGCAGACTGTCTTTACCTGTACGTTCGCCATCGCCGAGTCCGGTACTGCCATCATCTCCGGTGCGTGTGTATATTTTCGAAAGCCGATTTCCCATAATTGGAGGTCCATTAAATACAAAGTACTAATAAGTACATATAAACTAAATTTCATGTTACTATGTGAACATAATAATTCATAACCATAGTAAAGGAGAGTAACAAATGAATATAAGTAAAATTGCCTATACCAATGCCGGCTGGGGTTTGACCGTTCTGAGGATTGTTACGGGGGTTATTTTTATTGGCCACGGCTTGCCAAAATTTGGTTTTGGCGGTGGTCCCGGACTGGCTGGTACAGCCGGTTTTATGGAATCATTGGGCTTGCCGCTGCCCATGGTAATGGCGGGTCTTGTGGCCAGTGCAGAAGCTATTGGCGGCATCCTGCTGGTGATAGGTTTTATGGCCCGCCCGGCAGCGTTTACCCAGGTGATAGCCATGCTGGTAGCAACATTCCTGGTGCACTGGGAGAATGGCCTGATGGGTGCGGGTGGTTATCAATGGTCACTGCTGATGGCTGCAGCCACAACGGCGATTATGATCGAAGGTGCCGGTAAATTCTCAATTGACTGGAAAATCAGCGGTTAAATTATCCCGAATCTAAATCAACACTCAAAGTAGGGTGCTGTTAGCCTCGCAAAGCGGGGCGTAACGCACCGACTGCCAGATTAATCTGTACTCAGCAGCGCCTGCAACAAATTGTCACGAAACCCTGCATTGGTAGTCAGGGTTTCGTGGTCTTCACACAGGAAGATCGGATAGGCCAGCGGGAAGTAACTGTATTTATGCCGGGGTATCGATGGATCAAGTGAATCCCTGGCCAGCAGTGAAGCTTTGGTCACCGTGCCGTCACCCGGCTCTAGCATCAGCCGGTCATAGTCTATGTGGGCCTATTATCCTGGCGTCAGTCATAATCCAGTAAGTAGGAGTTTCGTCGCCCTTTAGGCTTGGGGTTGCCCGAGTATGCCCTTCTGGTAGCCGGCGACCTCCCTGAGGGTGGTAATAATAGAGCCGTAAAAGTCCTGACCGGCAATCCTGCCGGTAACCGCGAACGATTCCAGGGCATCCGGTTTCGGTTTGAGGGTCTGCGGATCGAAGTCCAGCGCAAGATTTTCATGATTTGAAAACAGTAAATGCAGGGTGTTGCCGTACCAGACTTTATCGCCTGATTGTTTATCACGCAGCTTACTCCCCAGTATTCCCGGAATAAGGATCACCGGTGGCTGTGCATTATTCTGGCTTTGACTGTAGAGCCGCTGCAGATCAGGTTGCTTCATACTCGAGCAGGCTGAAACCAGTAACAAGACCAGGCTTAGATAGATAATAAGTTTCAAATTACATTTCTCATATTAGTGATGGTATATAGCCCCGTCGTTGAGACGTGGCCTTATAGTTGTGTAGTGCATATCAATATGCGCAATCGATCAGAAAGGATTAGAATACTGTTTTCATTCTTACTTGAGAATATATTGAAATGACAAGCAAGGAAATGGCAAGCAAAACCCCTTTTTATCAGGCTCATGTAGATGCCGGCGCGCGGATGGTTGATTTTGGCGGCTGGGATTTGCCCATAAACTATGGTTCGCAGATTGATGAACACCATATTGTCCGCCAGGCGGCGGGGATGTTTGATGTATCACATATGACCGTGGTTGAAATTAAGGGTAACGGTGCCCGGTCATTTCTCTCAAACCTGCTGGCTAACGATATTGCTAAATTGCAGGAGCCGGGTAAAGCTTTGTACAGTTGTATGCTCAACCCTGAAGGCGGCATTATTGATGACCTGATTACATACTACCTCACCGAAACACATTTTCGGATGGTAGTGAATGCGGCAACCCACGATAAAGACATGGCCTGGCTGGAGCAACAGGCAGCCGGTTTTGAAGTGACAGTGACTGAGCGTAAAGACCTGGCAATGCTGGCTGTCCAGGGCCCTGAAGCGAGACAGAAAACCGCAAGTATCCTTACTGCAGCTGATGCGGAAGGAGCGCTGGCACTGAATATTTTCCAGGCGGCACAAATTGGAGATTTATTTATCGCCAGGACTGGTTACACCGGTGAAGACGGCTTTGAAATCATGCTGCCAACCGATGTGGCCATTGATCTCTGGGATAAGCTGTTGGCAGCGGGTGTAAAACCCTGCGGCCTGGGCGCGCGTGACACCCTGCGCCTGGAAGCCGGGATGAACCTGTATGGCCAGGATATGAATGAGGCCACCAGCCCTTATGTATCCGGACTGGCATGGACGGTTGCACTTAAAGATGAACGCGAATTTATCGGCCGGAATGCATTGCTTGCCGAAAAAGAAGCGGGCCCAGGGAAGAAACTGGTAGGCCTGGTGCTGGAAGGCCGCGGTGTACTACGTCCCCATCAAAACCTGGTTGATGAAACGGGCGAGGTCATCGGTGAAACCACCTCCGGCAGCTTCTCGCCAACCCTTGAAAAAGCCATCGCCATGGCGCGTATTAACCGGAATGTAACAGGTCACAGCCTGGTTGATATTCGTGGTCGTAAGCTGCCTGTGCGTATTGTGAAAATGCCATTTGCAAGAAAAGGCAGTGTTTGTGATGGAATTCTCGGGTAAATATATTAGAATTAGCATAAGCAATAATTAATAAGGAAACTTGAAATGAAAGATGTTCCCGGCGATATGTTTTATACAGAATCCCATGAATGGGTAAAAATGGATGATGATGGAATTGCCACCATCGGTATTTCCGATCATGCTCAGGGACAGTTGGGTGATGTGGTGTATGTAGAGTTGCCGCAGGTTGGTGATGCATTTACTGCGGGTGATCCCTGTGCTGTGGTTGAATCAGTCAAGGCCGCTTCCGATATCTATGCGCCTATTGGTGGTGAAGTGGTTGAAATTAATGAGCAGCTGGAAAGTGCTCCAGAGACCATCAATGATGATGCTTACGGTGAAGGCTGGTTATTCCGCCTCAAAGCTGACGATGCCAGTGAAGTCGACGGTCTGATGTCAGCCGAAAGCTATGTTGAGGTTAATAGCGAAGACTGATGATGCCTTTACGCGTGGGCATAAATGCCCACCCTACGGGTTTTGTTAGACGCCCCCGACCTTTGATTCCATCAGCCACCGGCAAAAGGCTGTAAAAAGCCCATCGGCTGGTGGCTCATAGCCACCGAAGCAATCCATGCAAATACAGTAACGGCAACCACAAAACTCAAATACTGACCGGTTTTGCTTGTGCAGCGCTTCAGTGCCATCATCCCGAAAACGATATACACAACCAGGCCAATGACTTTCGCTCCCAGCCAGGCATGGGTAAACGGCACCATGGTGGTCAGCCAGATCGCAAATACCAGTAATAATGTATCAACAATATGCGGCAGGATGCGGACCAGTTTCTTCTCCAGAAGCCGGGGAAACCACTGTTTCCAGATAAACCTGAGGATAAAACCGAAGATACTCAACAAAGCCAGGGTCATATGGCTGTGTTTGGCGATCGCATAGAGTGAATCCATATTTATACCTTGTTAATAGCAGCAGGGGTGGCAGGAGTATACTGCACAAATGCCTGCAGATTGTGCTTACAATGATTTCAATATAGGCGATAATATCCGGCAGTTATCCAGGTTGGACAAACCATGCGGAAATATCCATGACTGATTACCTGACTCAACAAAAACATAATCGCCAGATAGCCGTGTGGCTGCTGATTTGTTGTGCCCTTGTATTTGCCATGGTAGTCCTGGGCGGGGCAACCCGGCTCACAGGCTCGGGCCTCTCTATCGTTGACTGGAAGCCGATTATGGGTGTCCTGCCACCATCAACGGAGCAGGCATGGGCGGATAAATTCGAGCTCTACCAGCAATCTCCAGAATTTAATAAGGTTAACCGGCACTTTGATGTGGAAGGGTTTAAACAGATTTTCTGGCTGGAGTATTTTCACCGCTTGCTGGGTCGTACCATAGGTGTCGTGTTCCTCTTGCCGTTCCTGTTTTTTCTTGCCACCGGCAGGATAAAGAAACAGGAATTCCCCAAATATGGCTTGATGTTCCTGTTGGGCGGATTCCAGGGGCTGTTGGGCTGGTATATGGTCAAAAGCGGTTTGGTAGACAACCCCCACGTCAGCCAGTACCGACTGGCGGCACATCTGATCTCAGCCTTTATTATCTATGCTTATATGTTCTGGGTGGCGATGACCCTGCTATTCCGGGATACCGACGGCCATCGGGACCGACTTTATGCCAAAAGCCTGTGGCTAACTGTTTTGGTGACTATTACGGTGGTTTCCGGTGCGTTTGTGGCTGGATTAAAAGCAGGATTTGTCTTCAATACCTTTCCTAAAATGGATGGCCAGTGGCTACATAAAGAACTGCTGGCACTCGATCCGGTCTGGCGGAATTTCACTGAAAGCCTGCTGACTGTGCAGTTTGATCATCGTCTGCTTGCGACGGTCACTTTTCTGCTGATTACCGCCTTCTGGTTCTATGCACGCAATCGGGGCATGCCGCCGCGGGCGAGGCCGGCCCTGCACTTGTTGTTGTTGCTGGTAATAGTGCAGTTCAGCCTTGGAATTGCAACCTTGTTGCTGTTCGTACCTACAACCCTGGGTGTTTTGCACCAGGGGACTGCGATGGTACTGTTTACTGTCGCCCTTTATTACAATCACGCCTTGCGCGGTACCCGTATCTGGTAATATAGCGAAAATTTCATATTGTTCGTGTTCCGACTATATCTGGATCATATTTGACCGCGGTCAAGCGATTCAGGTTTCAACTGATTATAATCCCGGTTTAATTTTCAGCAATACCCGCTAGTGTGAGTACTAACAATGAAAAAAGCTTTTATCTGCCTGTGTTTTGGACTTTTACCACAATTGCTTCAGGCTGCGGACGATGTCACCGTAGCTGAAGTAGCTAAAGTTGAGTTGGCCACAGTCGTAGTCATTGCCAGTAAAGTGGCCCGTCCGCTTGCTGATGTCGCCGGCTCAGTAACTGTTATAAGTGCCGTAAACATAGAAGAAAATGTAGTTCAAAATATAGATGACATGCTGCGTTACCAACCGGGTATTAATGTTGACCGGGCCGGTACCCGCTTTGCCAGTGAAGGTATCAACATTCGCGGGATCGGTGGTAACCGTGTAGCGATGGAAATAGATGGCGTACCGGTGCAGTCACAATTCTCCCTGGGTTCTTTTTCCAATACCGGTCGCGATACCCTCGAAGTAGAAACTATCAAACGGGTCGAAATCCTGAGCGGACCGGCCTCTACGCTCTATGGTTCACGGGCCATTGGCGGGGTAATGGCGGTTACTAGCTGGGATCCTGATGATCTGGTTTATTCAGGTACTGTCGGTATTCGCGGTAAAGCCGGGTTTAATAGTGTGGATAGTAGTTGGGTGGTTACCGGCGGGGCGGCATGGCAGGATGAAAATACCGGTTTACTGGCGTTTTACACCCACCGTGACGGTCATGAACCCGATAATATGGCGGCAAAGGAATATGCTGATGACAAACAGGACTGGGATACAGATAGCCTACTGACAAAGTTTGTCTGGGATACTCCGGCGGGTGATCGCCTACGGCTTACCTATAATGGTTTTCGCCAGGATGCCGTCACTGATATCCAGTCGGTGCTTGGATTGGGGCGTTTCCGCAGTACCACCGAATTACTGGGTGAAGACAACAACAGCAGTGATCTAATTGCCGCCGATCTAAATTTCAGTCGTGCCTGGCTGGATTCAGGTATGGCGAGGGTGTTTTACCAGGATGCCGAAATAGAACAGAAAACGTTTGAGACCCGGGAAGGGCGCAGGCCGGCGCAAATCAATAGGCAGTTTTACTTTGATGAATCAATTGTCGGCTTTGAAGTTAATGGTTTTCACCAGTATGTCAGCGGAAACCTGGTGCATAACCTGGGTTTTGGGATGGAATACCAGCAGTCCGAGGTCAGCGAGAAACGTGATGCCTTGTCTACCGACCTGATAACCGGTGAAGTAAGTAATGTGCTTTTGGGTGAGGTTTTCCCAACTCGTGATTTCCCTATCTCAAAAACCCGCGAAACCGGCCTGTTTATCCATGACGAAATAGAGCTGGGTGATTCCGGCTGGCGCCTGATTCCGGGCCTGCGTTACGATGATTACCAGCTGAAGCCGCGGCGGGATCCGATATTTGATATTAATAATGCCGATGTCAAAATCAGCCAGGTAAGTGACGATGGCTTTTCACCAAAGTTAGGCGTCCTTTATCGCATCAACGCTGACTGGAGCCTGTTCGGTCAATATGCACGGGGTTTTCGCGCCCCGCCATCCCAGGATGTGAACCGCTCTCTTTACCTGCCCCTGTTTAAATTCCGCGTGCTGCCCAACCCGGAACTGCGTTCTGAAACTTCAGATGGTTTTGAGTTTGGTATCCGCAAAAGCAGCTTTGCCGGTAATTTTAGCGCTTCATTGTTCTGGACCGAATATGAGGATTTTATCGAATCCGCAGCTTTACTCGGCTTTGACCCTGCCAGCGGTGATTTACTCTTCCAGTCCCGTAATATTACCGATGCCAGGATTTATGGGGCAGAAATCCACTGGCAGCAACCGCTGGATCAGTTGCTGGAAGGCCTGGGCTTTGAGGGTGGTGCCTTCTGGTCCCGAGGTGAGAACCTGGATAATGACCAGCCACTGAATACCGTATCACCACCGCAGTTGGTTGCTGGTTTGAACTGGAACTCAGCAAATCAACGCTTTCGTACTGCGGTTATCACTACATTTACTGCGCGGCAGGAGCGTATTGATGAGACTGCTGCCGAACGATTTTCCACCCCAGGTTACGGCATTATTGATCTCACCGCCGGCTGGAAAATAAGTGATTCCATCCAGTTGGAGGCAGGTATCTTCAACCTGCTGGATAAAAAATACTGGCGCTGGAGCGATGTTTCTAAATTTTCTCCTGATGACCCCATCATCGAAATACTTTCCCGCCCGGGTCGAAATTTCTCATTAAGTATAAAATTCACTATGTAAACAGAAAGATACAATTATTTGTTGTAAGTGGAAAATGAAAATTCTCAGCATTAATTGACCACGGTCAATCAGTATTTCCTGCAGGGGAGTAACATCCCCTTTGCTAATGAATTAACCAAAACAATGTTGTATGGGAGTTAAAAAGTGAAAAATAAACTAAGAATATTGCCAGTCCTGGCGCTTGCCGTATCGGTCGCCATGCCGGTAGGCAACGCCTTCGCGGCAAATGCAACCGCAGTACATGCTGCTGAAGCCTCAACCACAAGTCTTGCCGATCGAATGATTCGTGGTAAAGGTTTGTTTGAAACAAACTGTGCAGCTTGCCACCAGATGAATGGTGAGGGCCTGGCCGGAGCATTCCCTCCACTGGCAAAATCGGATTACCTGATGGCGGATAAAGATCGCTCCATTGGCGCCGTCCTCAAAGGCCTGTCCGGCCCCATTACTGTGAACGGTACTGATTACAATGCTGTCATGCCGCAGTTGAGCTACCTGAACGATGCTGATGTTGCCGACATCCTTACCTATGTTATGAACAGCTGGGGTAATAATGGCGGTGCGGTCGCATCTGCAGAAGTTGCTGCGATACGGGCGAAAGGCATGCAGGGTGCAGTAACTGCACCGGCAGACCACCCGGTTGCCGATAGTGAAGAAATGGCCTATGAAGGTGCACCGATGGCAATCAAGGCTTCTGATACAGTTGCCTTTATCGATACCGAAGGTCCCAAGATGACGCTTGATGAATTTTCATTTGGTACGGAAGTCTTCTTCCAGCGCTGTGCGGGCTGTCATGGTGTATTGCGTAAAGGCGCCACCGGTAAACCATTAACTACCGATATTACCCGGGAAAAAGGCACTGATTACCTTAAAACCCTGATTACCTACGGTTCACCAGCAGGCATGCCTAACTGGGGAACTTCCGGTGACCTCACGGATAAAGAAATCGACATCATGGCGCGTTACCTGCAGCATGAGCCGCCTGTGCCGCCTGAGTGGGGCATGAAGGAAATGAAGGAAAGCTGGAAAGTCTTCGTTAAACCGGAAGATCGCCCGACTAAACCAATGCACAAGCGCAATATTGATAATATCTTTGCGGTTACCCTGCGTGATGCAGGCCAGGTGGCCTTTATCGATGGTGACAGCAAAGAAATCATCAGCATCGTGGATACCGGATATGCTGTTCATATTTCCCGACCTTCAGCCTCGGGTCGCTATATGTTTACCATTGGTCGTGATGCCAGGATTGACCTGATCGATATGTGGATGGAAAAACCGACACTGGTGGCTGAAATTAAAGTCGGCCTGGAAGCTCGCTCTGTTGAAAGTTCCAAGTTCAAGGGCTACGAAGATAAATATGCGATTGCCGGTGCCTACTGGCCGCCGCAGTTTACTATCATGGATGGCAACACCCTGGAGCCTTTGAAAATTGTTTCTACCCGCGGAATGACTGTCGATACTCAGGAGTATCATCCTGAACCCCGCGTGGCTGCCATTGTAGCTTCACATAAACATCCTGAATTTATTGTCAATGTAAAAGAAACAGGCAAAGTCCTATTGGTTAACTACGAAGATATCGATAACCTTAAAGTTACCACCATTGGTACTAAACGTTACCTGCACGATGGTGGCTGGGAAAGTACTCACCGTTACTTCATGACTGCAGCCAACAAGTCCAACTCAATTGTCGTTATTGACTCCAAAGATCAGAAACTGGTAGCCATGATTGATGTTGAAAAGATTCCGCACCCTGGTCGTGGTGCCAACATTATTGATCCCGAGTATGGTCCAGTATGGATTACTTCAGGACTAGGCAATGACAATATTACCTTTATTGGTACAGACCCCGTCAAGCATCCAGAACATGCATGGAAAGTAGTCCGTATACTGCATGGCATGGGCGGTGGCTCGCTGTTTGTTAAGTCTCATCCTAAATCCACTAACTTGTGGGTTGATGCTCCGCTGAATCCTGATGTGAAAGCTTCACAGTCTATCGCGGTATTCGACATCAACAACCTGGATAAGGGCTTTACCCGCCTGCCAATCGGCAAATGGGCAGAGCTCGGTGAAGGGCCCAAACGTGTAGTGCAGGGTGAATACAATAAAGCCGGTGATGAAATCTGGTTCTCAGTCTGGAGTGGCAAGGAAGAAGAATCTGCCATCGTGGTTGTGGACGACAAAACCCGCAAATTGAAACATGTCATCAAGGGTCCGGAAATCGTGACACCAACTGGCAAGTTCAACGTTTATAACACCATGTATGACGTTTACTAAATAGCAATAATTGCAGAGAACCGGGCGGCAGCATTCGCTGTCGCCCATTCAAATAATCGGAACAGAAAATATGGGATATTCATCCCTGAGGAGCCATCATGGCCATATTAAAACAAAATACACTTGTCCTGGCACTATTGTCAGCAGGACTAATCTTCAGTACATCAAACGCTTTGGCAGAGGATTCTGAATCTATTGCAGATGCAGTCACTGCCGGTAAAGCCCATGTTGATTTACGTTATCGTTATGAGTTCGTAGATCAGGAT
>JADFVZ010000112.1 GCA_015222805.1 Pseudomonadota bacterium | reverse complement strand
TCTCTCCACGTCGCCCGTCTTCTTTGATAGCTAAACAGAGAAGACTGCCGACATACAAGGGTGGGCATTTATGCCCACGCGCACCCAAAATACTGCTTGGCTGGGTGCATTTTAGGAATACCTTAACGCGTGGGCATAAATGCCCACCCTACACCTAAATTCGGGTGTGTTTAGCTTGCGAACTTACCGGTGTAATCAGCTGCCAGTGTCTGTCTTTTTTCCACACCACAATAGCGTCGCAACCAGTAACAATACAGGTCCAAAAAACACCAGCGGTGCAGTCATATCCTGCCCATTCCACCAGGCTCCCAATGCCGCCAGCACTGTACTGGTCAATACCAATATCGATAGCCAGAGCAAGCCCTTAGATTTTGACCTTAGCCAAAATATGGCCGGCAGATAAAGTGGATTTAATAGCAGCACATTCCAGTTACCAGCAGCATCGACATGACTGGTTGCCAGCCACAGCCATAACAGGAAAACACCACCCAGGGCACACAGGCTAAGCCAGCTGAACACCAGCATTCGGCTGACCGAAGAAAGTGCCTGTTTGCACCATGGTCTCACTGTCAGGATAAACAAAACCGCGAACCCAAATCCGGCTATTAACAAGTATTGCAGGGGCTGGCCCTCGGCCCATGTGTTATCGCTTTGGTAGTAAGCAGATTCACTGGCCACCAGACCCGGGATACCAGCTACGGCCTGACTCAATACTTCCGGTATAAATGCTGCCTGCCACAGGCTTTGCGGCTGGTCCAGGTTAGGCCCCATCGCCAGGTCCATGCCCAGGTACAGCCAGGGGTCAGCGCTGGAGGCTGTGTTGATTTGCTGGCGTAAAGTAACATTCGCAGCCTGGCCGCCAAGGGAATGAAAAAGCTGTTGATTCAGTACCAGGTCGAGTGCATCACGAACCCGGGTTGAACAGTTATTACGGAAATATTCATAGCGATAATCACGCTTGCCAGGTTGTACCTGCGCGATCAGGTATTGCTCCAACTGCTGGTACTGACTGCCACCAAGATTGAGTTTTTGTATCTTAATTGAGCGACCTGAAGCGCGGTATTCGGCGAACTCAATTTCAGGCTTGCGGGCGGCGGAGAAATACAGGGTATCCCCCCGCAGGAAGCGCGAGAGGAAATTCGGCTGGTTAAAGTCGAAAAACCCGAAATTAAAAATATGGTCAATACCATGACCGGGGTTTTTCAGCCATAAGGCATTATGTCCGAAACGTTCGTAATATACCTCGCCAGGGGCGTAAGTTACCAGCCAGGCTTCTGCGGCATCCCGGGAAATTGTGGTTTGATCTTCAGCATTTACAACAGCTGTGCTGCACGCAAATATGAGAAAAACCAGCCAGGCTGAATAATGCAGTCGCTGCACTATATTTGCCGGGCGGCAGCTCAAATTTCCCTGACCTCTAGCTGGTGTAAACGCCTGGAATCAGACTGGCTGACGGTGAACTTAAACCGATCCAGGTTAACCGACTCTCCGGTTTCAGGCAGACGACCGAATTCAGCCAGTAGCAGGCCGCCAATGGTGCCATAGTCCTCATCGGAAAGGCTGGACTCAAAAGCATCATTAAATTCATCAATTTCTGTCAGTGCGGCAACTTGCCAGGCATTTTCACCGAGGTTGCTGATATTGGCGGCTTCCTCTGCATCATGTTCGTCATCAATTTCACCGACAATCTCTTCGAGCACGTCCTCGATAGTGACCAGGCCGGCAACGCCGCCATATTCATCAACAACAATCGCCATATGGTTGCGGCTGGCACGAAAGTCCCGCAGCAGGATATTCAGGCGTTTGCTTTCAGGAATAATGACAGCTTTACGCAAGACATCCGCGAGCTTCACTTCCCGTCCGGATGAACTCAAATAGCGGAGCAGATCTTTTGCCAGCAGGATACCTACAATCTCGTCTTTATCCTCACCGACGACAGGAAAACGGGAATGTCCGGATTCGATTACCTGACTCAGTAATTCAGTTGTGCTAGCATCCTGGGATATCACCATCATCTGAGAACGCGGGATCATCACATCGCGGACCTGGGCTTCGGAAACATCCAATGCCCCATCCATCATTGCTACAACATCAGAAGACAATACGCCTTCATCAACCGCAGTGTGGAGGAATTCACGAATTTCTAAAATATCTTTAGGCTGGCTGGAAAATACCCGCGAGAGTTTATTAAACCAGGAAGTTGGGTTACTCGAGTCAGGTTCATCGGCAGGTTTTGGAGTTCCCCTGGCGGAACCCGGTTGTTGGTCTTTCATTTCAGTTTCAATAACAGTGCCCGTTGCACCAGTATTTATTATAGCGTACTGCGGGCAGATTTATGCATAAGAGATTTGCTATGAACAATAAGGATTTGCTATCCCCATTCCTGCCAGGATTTTGATCTCAATTGTCTCCATCACTGCCGCCTGATCTTCTGTTACATGATCATACCCCAGCAAGTGCAGGCAACCATGGATAAGCAGGTGGGCCCAGTGGTCATAAAGTGATTTACCCTGTTCAACTGCCTCCAGTTTTACCACGGGAGCACAAATAACCAGATCTCCCAGTTGCTTCTCCAGTTCGGCCAGTTGTTGCACTGAAAGCCCGGGGAATAACTCGTGTTCAGCAGGGAATGAAAGCACATTGGTAGACTGGTTTTTATCTCGATACTGATGGTTGAGCTGTGCTGATTCTGCCTCATCAACAATGCGCAGGGTAATTACCGCTTGCTGGCGCCGGTCTTTAAGTACGGCCTCCAGCCAGCACTTGAAATCTTTATCAGCAGGCAGTTCCGCTGCGGTAAAAACTCTTTGCACGCATAATTCAAGCATAGGCAGGTCTATTCGCTGTTCTCGTCCGCACGCTCATAGGCTTCAACGATGCGCTGGACCATGGGATGGCGAACCACATCTTTGGATGTAAAACGGGTAAAGCTGACGCCATCCACACCCCGTAAAACATTTGCGGCATGACGTAATCCCGACAGGGTTTTGCTGGGTAAATCGATTTGGGTAATATCGCCGGTAATAACGGCCGTCGAACCGAAACCGATACGGGTCAGGAACATTTTCATCTGTTCAGAGGTTGTATTCTGCGCTTCATCCAAAATCACAAAGGCATCGTTCAAGGTTCTCCCGCGCATAAATGCCAGCGGTGCAACTTCAATTACATTGCGATCCTGCAGGCGCTCAACCACATCAAAACCCATCATTTCATACAACGCGTCATACAGCGGCCGCAGGTAGGGATCGACCTTCTGTGCCATATCACCGGGAAGGAAACCCAACTTTTCACCAGCCTCGACTGCCGGGCGTACCAGTACAATACGCTGAACCTCATCTTTTTTCAGTGCATCTACAGCACTGGCAACCGCCAGCCAGGTTTTACCGGTACCGGCCGGGCCAATACCGAAATTGACGTCATCTTTACGGATGGCACGCAGGTAAGCTTTCTGGTTGGGTCCGCGTCCGCGGATCAGCCCACGACGAGTACGAATGGCAATTTCATCACCCGCTTCTGACTCATCCTGATCCAGCAGTTGGTCAATGCCGGATGACTGCAGATGCAAGTTTATGGCACTGGCATTCAATACTTCTTCACCGGTTTGGCGATACAATTTTTGCAGCAGGCGTTTGGTTGCCCGTACAGGCTTTTCTTCACCACTCACCTTAAAGATGCTGCCACGGCAGGCGATCTCAACCAACAGACGGTTTTCGATCAAATGCAGGTGTTCATCAAACTGGCCGCAAAGATTGGCCAGTCGTTCGATTTCAGCATCCTGGATTTCAAAAGTTTTGTGATGCAACTGGGTAACACTCATGCTGTTTTAGATTCCATAGATGCCAGTCTTCCGCGCAGGGAGTTACTCAGTACTTCAGTAATTACCACATCAATAAACTGCCCTACCAGGCGCGGATGACCATCAAAATTGACGATGCGGTTGTTTTCTGTACGCGCGGCATATTGACCTTTGATACCTTTTTTACTCGGCCCTTCCACCAGCACCCTCTGGCTTGTCCCGAGCATGGCTTTTGAAATCGCCTGCGCATTGGCAGTAATTTTGTCCTGTAAAATCTGCAGGCGTTGTTTTTTAACCGCCATAGGCACATCATCAGTGAAACTTGCTGCCGGCGTTCCCGGCCGGGCACTGTAGATAAAACTGAAGCTGTGATCAAAACCAATATCTTCGATCAATTTCATGGTGGCATTGAAGTCACGTTTGGTTTCGCCGGGGAAACCGATGATAAAATCAGAGGAAATACTGATGCCCGGGCGTGATTCACGCAGGCGGCGAATTTTCTGTTTGTACTCAACCACGGTATGTCCGCGCTTCATCATCCCCAGCACCCGATCTGAACCACTCTGTACCGGCAGGTGCAGAAAGCTGGCAAGTTCAGGTACTTCTGCAAATACCTCGATCTGGCGCTGACTGAACTCGACCGGATGGGAGGTGGTAAAGCGGATGCGCTCGATACCATCAATGGCGGCCACATAATGGATCAACAGGGCCAGGTCGGCAATATTGCCATCGTGGGTAGTACCCTGATAGGCATTGACATTTTGCCCCAGCAGGTTGATTTCTTTTACCCCCTGGCCTGCGAGGCTGGCACATTCGGCAATTACATCGTCGAACGGTCGGGAAACTTCCTCACCGCGGGTATAGGGAACTACGCAAAAAGTGCAGTACTTGCTGCAACCCTCCATAATGGATACAAAAGCGGATGGGCCCTTGGCACCCGGTTCGGGAAGGTGGTCAAACTTTTCAATTTCCGGAAAAGAAATATCCACCAGTGGGATTTTTTCCTTACGAATCTGGTCCACCATTTTGGGCAGGCGGTGCAGGGTTTGCGGTCCGAATACCAGATCCACAAAAGGTGCGCGTTTGATGATGGCATCACCTTCCTGGGAAGCTACGCAGCCGCCTACGCCAATAACCACATTGGGATTATTTTTTTTCAGGTTTTTCCAGCGGCCCAGCTGGGAAAAGACTTTTTCCTGGGCCTTTTCCCGAATCGAGCAAGTATTGATGAGGATGACATCCGCCTCAGCTTCAATCTCAGTTAACTCCAGGTCGTGTGATGCTGCCAGCACTTCGGCCATTTTATCCGAGTCATACTCGTTCATCTGGCAACCATGGGTTTTAATAAAAAGTTTTCCTGCCACTATCTGTTCCGCCAATCTTTGCAACCAATCAATCGAACCGTGCATTTTACGCTTAAATAGCTAATTTCGCACTATTTCCCTGTCTAATAAACCGAAAACGATCATTCAGGCTGAAGGAATGAACTATGTGTGAGATTCAGTGTATTACAATCAGAAGATCATCAATAAAAAGGAACTGTTATGCGTTTTTACAATGTCCTGGGCATACTCGCCATTTTATCAATCACTGCTGGCCCGGTTTTTGCCGATACCGAACCCACCTTTAACCGCGCTAGCCTGAATGTCAGTGTCGGCGAGGATGTACGCGCTGATACAATTAGCGGTATCCTTGGAGTGACTTTACAGGGCAAAGACAGCAGCAAGCTGGTGAATGATGTAAACATCAGGATACGCGATGCTTTGAAAGAACTGTCCAGGTTCAAAAACATTAAAGCCGAAACCTTAAACTACAACATCCAACCGGTTTACCAGAACGGCCGCCAGACCGGCTTATATGAAGTCAGCCAGACAATCCGGATTGAATCATTGGATTTCGATAAATTCAGCCAGGCCGTACACAAACTGCAACCAACCCTGGATTTACAATCGGTAAGCTACCAGCTTTCAAAAGCTGCCCGAACCGCCAGCGAAGATCGCCTGACCAGCGCCGCGATCAAACGCTTCAGCGCAAGGGCAAAACAAGTCTCACTCGACTTTGGCTTTAATGATTATCGCCTTGTCAGTATTAATATCGGCGGCTCACCGCAATACCACTTTCGCCGACAGGAAGCCCGCGGCATGGCTGATTTGGCAATGGCCGCAGCCCCTCCTGTTTTCCAGGCGGGTGAGCAGACAGTAAATATCAGCGTGAATGGAAGTATTGAAATGCTGCGATGAAAGCGTACAAGTGCACTCCACCTACAGGCATCCCGGGGCGGCGAGTAGCCGAACCCGGGACCCAGTGGGCTACGACACTTTCATTTCATTCTATTACATCAAATCTTATGCAGGCAGATAGCGGCCCAAAAGCCAAAGGTTTATAATAAGCACCTATCTAAAACAAATATCAAACAAAACTTATTCAGGACACAAGCAAATGACCAACACCATGCGCGCGCTCAGTAAGCGTGAAGCAGCACCCGGTTTATGGATGATAGAAGCACCCATTCCGACCCCGGGCACTAATGATGTATTAATCAAGGTCGAAAAGACCGCAATCTGTGGCACTGACCTGCACATTTACAAATGGGATGACTGGTCACAGCGGACCATCAAAACACCGATGATTATCGGGCATGAGTTTGTCGGTCACATTGTCGCCCTGGGTGCCGGTGTCGAGGGTTATGAGATCGGCCAGCGGGTTTCTGCAGAAGGTCACATCAATTGTGAAATCTGCCGCAACTGTCGTGCCGGTAAACGTCACCTATGCCCGAATACTGTAGGTATCGGGGTCAATCGTGACGGTGCCTTCGCTGAATATATTGTGGTTCCCAAACGCAACCTCTGGCTGGTGCCCGAGTCCATCCCTTCAAACCTGGCAGCCTTCTTTGATCCTTTTGGCAACGCGGCACACTGTGCTTTGAATTTTGACCTGGTCGGTGAAGATGTATTGATCACCGGCGCTGGTCCTATCGGAATTATTGCCGCAGGTATCTGCAAGCATGTCGGTGCCAAACGGATTGTGGTTACCGATGTAAATGACTACCGCCTCAACCTGGCGAAAGAAATGGGGGCCACCCGCATTGTCAATGTGGCACGTGAGTCCATTGATGAGGCGGTTGCCGATATGGGCATGGTGGGCTTCGATATTGGTCTCGAAATGTCAGGTAACCCACAGGCTTTCGATGACATGCTCCAGAATATGTATAACGGCGGGCGCATCGCCCTGCTCGGCCTGCTGCCTAATGATGTGGGCATCAACTGGGATAACGTTATTTTTAAAGGTCTTGAACTACACGGCATCTACGGTCGACGCATGTATGAAACCTGGTACAAAATGACCCAGATGCTGCTTTCCGGCTTCCCCCTGGAAAAAGTACTTACCCACGAGATCAGCATGGATAACTGGGAAGATGGATTTCAATTAATGGCCTCGGGCCAGTGTGGAAAAGTAGTTTGCTCCTGGGACTGAGATTATGACTGATTTAAGTAGAATTGAAACGACACTGGATGAAATCCGTGATGCCGGACTGTACAAAGAAGAACGTATCATCACCACCCCGCAAAGTGTGGAAATCAAGGTCAGTGACGGTTCGGAAGTTTTAAACTTCTGCGCCAATAACTACCTCGGACTGGCAGATAATCCTGAGGTAATTGCTGCCGCGCACAAGGCGCTGGATGATCACGGTTTCGGGCTGGCTTCAGTGCGCTTTATTTGCGGCACCCAGGATCTGCACAAACAACTGGAAGCCAGTATTTCGCAGTTCTTCGGTACTGATGACACCATCCTGTATACCTCGTGTTTTGATGCCAACGGCGGTTTGTTTGAAACCCTGCTCGGCGCTGAAGATGCCATTATTTCCGATGCCCTCAACCATGCATCCATTATCGATGGTATCCGCCTGTGCAAGGCTGAACGCCACCGTTATCCAAATTCTGATATGCAGGCACTGGAACAGGCCCTGATTAAAACCCAGCATTGCCGCACCCGCCTGATAGCTACTGATGGCGTTTTCAGCATGGACGGCTTTATTGCCAAACTGGATGAGATCACGGTATTGGCAGAAAAATATGATGCCCTGGTAATGGTGGATGACTCCCATGCCACCGGTTTTGTCGGTCCGACCGGCCGTGGCTCTGCTGAGCACCACGGAGTCATGGATAAGATTGATATCTTCACTTCAACCCTGGGCAAAGCCCTGGGTGGCGGTTCCGGCGGTTTTACTACCGGCAGGAAAGCCATCATCGATCTGTTGCGCCAGCGTTCCCGGCCTTACCTGTTTTCAAACACCCTGCCGCCACCATTAGTTGCTGCCGGTATCAAAGTCTTCGAGATGCTGGATAGTTCTTCAAACCTGCGCGACAAGCTAAATGAAAACACCGCATACTTCCGCGAGCAGATGACCGCTGCCGGTTTTGACATTAAAGCGGGCATCCACCCCATCGCACCCGTGATGCTATATGACGCACCGTTGGCACAGGAATTTGCCCGCCGCCTGCTCGAAAAAGGCATTTATGTTATCGGCTTTTTCTTCCCGGTAGTACCCGATGGCCAGGCCAGGATCCGCACCCAGATATCAGCCGCACATGAACGCCATCATCTGGACCGGGCAATCAAAGCGTTTATTGAGGTCGGGAAAGATTTGGGGGTAATTTAATACCTGCTGGGTCCCGGGTTCGGCTATTCGCCGCCCCGGGATGACGGTTTTTTTGAAGTTGATTAATATGATTCGTCATCCCAGAATCGCGAGTAGCGATACCCGGGACCCAGCATCACACCATTGATAAAACTTCCCCCGGAACTTTCTGAACCCGCGCAAAAACCCCCTCATCGGTAGTAGTTTCACCCACAACAATTCCCACAAGCTGATTATCCCCATTACACACAGGCGCACCGGAAACCCCATTATTCACCCGGCAATCAAGCCAGAAAAAATGTTCAGATTCACGCAGGGGCTGGATCACTTTGGCTGTTGCGACATGACGCAGGCTTAGACCCAGGGGATAGCCGCTGATATTGCATAGCTCACCGACTACTGGATCATCTTTAGCAATTTCATATCCGGGTAAATCGTGCGCTGATGCAAGCAGGGCCCAGTCCGGACCATCTGGTTTGAAGTGACCTGCAATTAACTCCAGCGGCTGCCAGAGTTTTTCTTTATTAAGTTTGATAAATGTTTCGCCATCGGCTGCAACAACTTCTCCCTGCTCCCAAACAGCAGCGGCAATAAAACCGCTGTGTAAAACACTCCCCGGCAGGCTTTCAGAACGGATGCAGTGACCTGCTGTGAGCAGGCCACCGCCTTTTAAGGCTGCGGCGCTGCAAGCACCGTTTTGGAACTTTGGATAAAGAGAACGCTGCGGTAACAGCAGCGTCCATTCATTAGCTTGTGGATGAAGGGAGTAACCGGATAGACAACTTAGAACTTCAGCTCTTACCAGTTTATCCTTAGCCCCACCTACTAGCCTCCTGCTGTCAAACAACAGACAAACAGTTGAGCCAACGGCATTAATCAAAACTGATTAGTTACCGCCCCCGTGACCACCCCAGCCACCATCCTGAGCAAAGCCATCACCATTGGCATGACTGAAATTAAAGGCAATATTTTTATGTTCCGGATCACTAAATCCCACGGTGATTTTTACTATGCCATCCCGGCCCAGGCCGTGTAACAACTTTGTATCTGTACAATATTTAAACCAGAAAGGTTCATAACTTTCCATGCAAAAACCGTTCTCAGTAAAGCCTAGTGCTACGCCGTCCTGGCGTTGATATAAAGCTATGTGCCTTCCGATAATGGCCCAGTCACCCTGGATGCCAGTGCTGCCCTCGAAGATTTCATCTACGCCCCATATCCCAAGATATTTATTACTTGGCGCTCCATACAATTCCTTATTACTCACTTCCATAGTTTGCTCCTTTATTGCTCTTTTTGAAAAATCTATTGATGAAAATCACTAAACCCCGCCCAGTAAAACGGATCACTGTAGCGGTCTGATTGTACAAAATTTAGCTGTGCCTGTCTTAACGCTTCAGACACTGACTGGTTGTTTTCTAATAAGCCAGTATAAAAATCACGCATTAGTGCTACTGCAGCACGATCGGATACTTTCCATTGGCTGCTGACAACTTCATCTACACCTGCATACAGAAATGCTCGCACCATACCCAGCAAGCCTTCACCTGCGGATAACTTACCAGTGCCGGTATCACAGGCGCTCATCACTACTAGTTTTGAATTTATCGGTGCATGATAAAGTTCCTGTGCTGTGAGCAGCCAGGGCTGTTCCTGCCCTTTCTGATCGACAACTGATAGTGCAAGCCCCGCAAGGCTTGAACCTTCAGGGTTAAAAATACCGTGGGTCGCAAAATGCAGAATATCTGTACTATCGACTGCCCCATCAAGAACGGCAGATCGTGTGGCACTAGTACCTGAAAGAATATTAATATTTGCCTGACCCCCCATATTCAACCTTGCCAGCTTCGCTATTGTTTTCGCCTCTACAGCTGAACCCCGCAAACGATACAAACCCAAATCTGAAGGATAAATCATGTCCGCGTTCTGTTGCTTTTCAGTGTGCTGGATACCACCCTGATCATATTCGGGGTCGGCAATAATCCGTATACCTTGCCAGATAGGTTTTTCCTTGCCACCGTTTGCATTCTCAATAAAAGGGCTACTACTCAGGGTATATCGGCTTAACCATGACTTACCCGGTTGATCCACAAGCGGTAATGCCGCGAAAGGAAGGTAGTTCAAGATGCCGTCAGCAATAATACGTAAATGGTTTACTCCTGTAGGTAAACCTGGGTCAAGTGCCTTGCCAAGTTCGCTCAGTTCGGCTTCAACATCATGGTAACCACCAGGGCGGCGCAGGGCGGCTATCACGGCAGTGATTTTTGTAGTTAGATTTTTATTTACGGGTAGCTTATAGGTTTTCAGTTCACCTGCAGCCAATACCCAGAGCACCCCATAATGCTCGCTTAAATAAATAGATAAAACTGCACTGGTTTCAGCAAGTTCTCCTAGTAATTTGTCAATATCCAGAGCAACTGGCATCAATTTCGTTTTCGACTGCGGAAGATGCTGCTGGTCAAAACTTTCAAGCATAACCAGCGCTACTTCATACTGTCTGTTTAATTCATTCAGTTTCTCCAGTTTTTGATTTTCCCGAGCATTGAGGCGAATGGTCGCCAATGCATTTAAACGATCACTCAAATCGCGGCGTTGCTGCTGTAATTCCAGACTGAGAGTATGTGCTGAATCTGACTGCGCTGCGGCTTCACGCAGGGTTTGCGCACGTGCATACTCTGACCAGATTAAAGCCTTGCGCGACCACCCTGCCGATGGCTCCTGCTGCCAGGCATCAAGGTATAAATCGATTAACTTTTCATACGCGTCCCGTTGGCGGGTGCTAAAGCTGGCCCGCAAATCCAGGCTAATATTTTCTGGTCGTATTGTGGAAAATATCTGAATTGCATTTTTGGCATGCTGCTCGGCTGAGCTGAATTGCTGTACTCCCTTATAAGCATCCACAAGGGCCATATTCACCAGGGCAAGCACGAAACCAGCACCTACTTCTTTATAGGCATTTTGGGCAGTCTGTAAATATCGGATTGCAACAGGAAAATCGTTCGTTTGAATTGCATATTTGCCCATAACGAAAGCAGCCCGATTCTGGATTGATGCAGTCTCGACATTGACTAATAATTGCTTAGCTTCAAGCAGATAACCACCCGCAACCTCAAGCTCACCCCGCCGTGTCTCAAACTCAGCCAGCGCCAAAAGAGCATCCACAATCATTGTCGTATTGTCCAAATCTCGTTGCGATTCAAGGCTCAATAAATAATATTTCCGCGCCAGTTCAAACTCACCTTCCCTGTCTACTGTTAAGGCCAGCGCCTCTCTTACATACGCTAAGGATTGTTTATCACCTTTTGCCAGTGCCGAAGATTCCAGCTCGACATATATTGAACGAGCTCGCTGGGTTTCCCCTAAACGTCGGTAGATATTCGCTATTATTCGTCGATAAACATCTGTTCTACCAGTAACAGTTGTCTGCGGCGCCAAATCCACTGCTTTCTGATAATAAATCAATGCCGCGGCCAGATTACCCGCGCGTATCTCGGTAAGGCCAATATTGGCTAAAGCGCGGGCTTGCCCTCCAGGGTACCCAATCAGAGTATTTAAGGCATATACTCGCTCAAACTGAGCTCTCGCACTGGTTATTTCACCCCGAAGGTAGTAGATACCACCGAGATTCCCAATCAGTGCAGCCTCGGTAGAATAATCATTAGCGATGCTAACATCAGGCTGTAATCCCAGATAGCATGCCTCAGCCTGACCCAATAATTCCTGATCGTGGAGAATTAAACAACCGATATTACGAACTGACAAAAGTTGATAGAGCACCCCTCTATTAGATGGGTCTTGCCGTAGCCACTTTTTATAGGCGGGAATTGCCTGAGCAGCAAAAGACTCCGCTACTTTCTGTTCTCCGCTTTGCCATACCGTCCAGGCGAGGCCGTGTAGGGATAATGCCTGTACACGAATATCATCCTGCTGACGAATTAAAGGCAAATATAGTCGCTGGGCATCACTGAACAAACCTTGCCTGCGGGCACTGTCGGCAAGGAAATAATCCAACTCTTCCGGGGTGATATAGCTTTTATATTCCGGCATGTATTGTTCACGCGCTGCCTTAAAGCAGCGTGTCGTTATACCGGGGTTTTTACCAAATTCATTTGTGCCGGTATTACATTTCACCCCTATCGGTATAACAGCATCTTTATCCTGTAAAAATGCCGTTGCTGTCATTATTTGACGCAGGAATAAGTAAAGCTCAGGCTCATCTACTGCCTGCAACTTAATACTGAGGCTACCGGGTGAAATAATTTTTGTCTTCAGCGGAAGTTTAATCCCGGAGCCGTTCAAGACCGCTGCATTAAAAGCTAGCCTCTCAATACCCACAGAAAGAATTGCTGCATCTGTAGTGATTATCTGCTCACCTGCAGGACTGATTAATATAGGAGTAACATCCACGCCACGCTGTTCAATGCTGAGCAGCCAGTTTCCTTTAAGGTTATCGGGTAACTGCAGGCGATAGTTTTTGCTGTGGTCCCAGTCAATATTCAGGTTTTTCCCAGCAGATATATTCAGGGTGATGGTTTCCCGTTCGGCTGCCTGCAATGGCAGGATAAGTGGAAGCAGAATGATAAGCACAAAAAAACCAGACCTAAAGAAATGGACTGGTTTAAGCTTGGAACTGAGTTGAAGAAAACCTATAAATTTGTTTTTTGTTACTGAATTATTCTGACAACTTAAAACCTCAGGTTGTACCTGAAGGTTTCCGCTTTGCTTAGATACTGTTCCCCTTGCCAGCCTCGACACTAAATGCATAGTTGGCAATTAACTCCTCTTTAGTGCCGTTATCATAAACCACGCGGGCGACATAATCACCTGTGGGCAGCTCGCTGGCATGCAGGGCGAAGACCAGGTTGTCTTTGGCATCGGGGCGCAGGCTGCTGAGGGCAACCAGCCGGCTTTTGTCGGACCAGGAAATGATTTCGATATTGTAGCGTTCAAATTCCGGGAAGCTGAGCTCCAGCTCCATCATCATCCAGCCGCCGTTGGCATTTTTATCGAGTACGGCCAGTGGTTGAAAACTGCCAGTTAGTCCGGCACGTACATTGGGCAGGGTTACGGTCTGGAGCTGACCCGCGGGTGCCTGCAGTTGTGCCAGCAAGGGGCTGTCATTATCTTTAAACATGACACTGCCGACGGTGATGGTTATAACCAGGATTGCGGCGGTAGCAAAAGCAGGAACCGGCTGGATCCCGGAAAACAGACGTTGCAGGAACGAGGGTTGTTTAGAACCGGTGCCGTCAGACTCAATGCCTGACAGTACTTGTTGTTTACCCAGTTCGATAAGCCCTACCCTGGCTATCAGGGCGGTTTCAACTTCATCCTGCAATTGCGGATTACTCAGCAGGAACAGTTCGAAGCTGTTTTTCCGGGCTGTTTCCAGTTTCCCCCTGACATAGGCATCGACATCGGCAAGTGCCTGCTCGATAGTATATTCATTGTTGCAGGTTGCAGTATCCATGGCCGGATCACCATTATCCCTTTGATTGTTACTCATATACTGTCACCATTAGCTGAAATCTCCCACCTGGAGCTCGAGTTTTTGGCGTAAACGCTGCTTGGCGCGGTAAAGCACCCGGTCGAAGTGTTCAGTGGATAAATCCAGTTGCGTACAGATAGCCGGTTTTTCTATTTCATCAATAAAATACAACCACAGGATTTTACGATCACGCTCACCCGGAAGCTCTTTGATGACGGCATGGACCAGCTTTGCCGTATCTTTCTTCTCCAGGCGCCTGACCTGATCTGGAGCGGGGTCAGCAGCTGCGCCTACCGCATCGTCATCCCCCCAGGTATTACGGCGTTTTTCTTTGCGGTAATGGTTTATAAACAGATTTACAGCAGTAGAGTGGATGAAAGCTTTGATCTGCTGTGGATTATCCAGGGCTTGTTTACGCAAACGCGTCAATACCACCATAAAAGTATCCTGGTGCATGTCTGCTGCCAGTTCAACATCGCCGCAGCGCTGGGTCAGCATGAGTAGTAAACCACGGGAATACTGGTGCACAAGCGCCGTCTCGGCGGCAGGTTCGCCTGCCGCGATGGCTTTAAGTACCGATTCGATGTCGAACTCAGCTAAATTTGGCGTGCTGATATTGAGCACAGCTGTCCCTGGTTTCTTCCCTGGGGGCATGATAGCAAAGAATAGTGGTTAGTTTGGTGGTTTGTACGAATTTTAGATTCGTTTAGATTGAATTTAAGAAGTTCGTCATCCCGGGCTTGACCCGGGACCTTCTGATGGATAGCTCGGTACACAAGGAGATCCCGGCTCGGGGGCCTCGGTCGCAACGCACATCCATGTGCTCTCGCAACATTAGTGCATCCATGCACGTCACGACATTATTTTTTAGTAAAAGCAGATTATTGATTGCGTTCTTTAATGGTTTTAGCTACTTTGTTGCGCAC
>JADFVZ010000111.1 GCA_015222805.1 Pseudomonadota bacterium | reverse complement strand
TAGAATGAAATTGTTAGTTTTTTTCTTCTAATTCAGTTATAATGGCGGGCTAATTTCGGCACTTATAATCGAGCAAAATGATGACAGACTTAAGCCTCTATAGAAATATTGGTATTTTCGCCCACGTTGATGCGGGTAAAACCACGACAACGGAACGTATCCTGAAACTGACCGGTAAAATTCATAAAACCGGTGAAGTGCACGATGGTGCGGCTACCACTGATTTCATGGATCAGGAGCAGGAGCGTGGCATAACTATTCAGTCTGCTGCTACTACCTGTTTCTGGGACGACCACCGTTTCAATATTATTGATACCCCGGGTCACGTTGACTTCACTGTTGAAGTGTATCGTTCGCTTAAAGTCCTTGATGGCGGCGTGGGTGTATTCTGTGGCTCCGGTGGTGTTGAGCCGCAGTCTGAAACCAACTGGCGTTATGCGAATGAGTCAAAAGTAGCGCGTATTATTTTTGTTAATAAACTTGACCGCATCGGTGCAGACTTCCTGCGTGTGGTTGGCCAGGTTAAAAAAGTACTGGGTGCCAACCCGCTGGTTATGGTCCTGCCGATCGGTACTGAAGATAACTTCAGGGGCCTGGTAGACCTGCTGACCCGTAAGGCTTATGTCTGGGATGAAAGCGGCGAAATGGACAACTTCAAAGTCGAAGAAGTTCCGGAAGATATGGTCGACCTGGTTGAAGAGTATCGCGAAAAACTGATTGAAACAGCGGTTGAACAGGATGACGATATTATGATGGCCTATATGGAAGGCGAGGAGCCATCCATGGAAGACATTAAAAAATGTATCCGCAAAGGCACCATAGCCCTGGATTTCTTCCCGACTTACTGTGGCTCTGCTTTCAAGAACAAGGGTGTACAGCTGATCCTCGATGCTGTTGTTGATTACCTGCCCAGCCCGACTGAGGTTCCCCCGCAGCCGTTGACAGATGAAGAAGGCGAGGAGACCGGTGAGTTTGCCGTAGTTGCTACCGAAGAGTCTTTCAAAGCCCTGGCTTTCAAAATCATGGATGACCGATTTGGTGCATTAACCTTTGTACGTGTTTACTCGGGCGTATTGAATAAAGGCGATACCATCCTTAATTCCTATACTGGTAAAACCGAGCGCATTGGCCGTATGGTTGAAATGCATGCCGATGACCGCAGTGAACTGGACAGCGCACAGGCTGGCGATATTATTGCCATTGTCGGCATGAAAAATGTACAGACCGGCCATACCCTGTGTGATCCCAAGCACCCGATCACCCTGGAAGCGATGGTATTCCCTGAGCCGGTAATATCCATTGCGGTAGCACCTACGGATAAAGGTGGCTCCCAGAAAATGGGTGTTGCGATTGGTAAAATGATCGCTGAAGACCCTTCCTTCCGGGTAGAAACTGATGATGATTCCGGTGAAACCATTCTGAAAGGAATGGGTGAACTGCACCTGGACATTAAAGTGGATATTCTTAAACGTACCTACGGTGTTGAGCTTATTGTTGGTAAACCACAGGTGGCGTATCGTGAAACCATCACCAAAGCGATTGAAGATAGCTACACACACAAGAAACAGTCAGGTGGGTCCGGCCAGTTTGGTAAAATTGATTATCGCATCAAACCCGGTGAGCCCGGTACAGGCTTCGTTTTCAGCTCCACCGTAACCGGTGGTAATGTACCCAAAGAATTCTTCCCGGCGATTGATAAAGGCTTCAAGAGGATGATGGAAGAAGGTCCGCTGGCAGGCTTCCCGGTACTCGATGTTGAAATTGAGCTTTATGACGGTGGTTTCCATGCAGTTGATTCATCTGCAATCGCCTTTGAACTTGCGGCCAGGGGTGCTTACCGGCAGTCCATGCCCAAGGCGGGTCCACAGCTGATTGAACCAATAATGAAAGTCGATGTATATACCCCGGATGACCATGTTGGTGATGTGATCGGTGACTTGAATCGTCGTCGCGGCATGATCAAGGACCAGGAAAAAGGCGTTACCGGCGTACGGGTTAAAGCTGATGTACCGCTGGCAGAAATGTTCGGCTATATCGGTTCCCTGCGGACCATGACATCCGGGCGCGGTCAGTTCTCCATGGAGTTCTCGCACTACCTGCCATGCCCGAAGAATATTTCCGAGGCCGTGATTGAAGAAACAAGGGAAAGGAATGAAGCGAAATAATTAGATTTCCCATAGCTTTTCACTGAGTAATAAAAAGCCCCGGTTGTAAGCTACAACCGGGGCTTTTTTATGTGTGCTTATAGTTAAAATATTACAGGGTTATGATTACTCAATAGCCCCAGGTTTTGGCGTATAGGTTTCAGCTTCCAGTTGATTGAGTTGCTCGACCCTCAAGGTCCAGTTAGCGAGGCTCGATTTAACCTGCAGGCGGAAGGTTCCGCTCTGGTCAAACAACCGTACGCCGTTGCTAACCCAGTTGGTTTTGGTGATTTTACCCAGGTATTTACCGTCGGGGGAACTGATCAGGCTAACTTGCAGTACCATCGATCCCGGATAATCGCCGGACGCATGCCAGTCTAGAATCCAGGGTGCTTTTGCCTCGAATTGCGCAGTTGTTTTACTTTCTGTGCCTTTAAACTCTCGAATCAGTTCCTTGCTCGTTGCTATGGATGCAAAACAGCACAGCATTATCAGAGTTACTAAACTTAAGAGTTGCTTCATCATAAGATCTCCTGCCTGTGGTCAGTCTGATGGATATACACCGTATAATTGTAGATGTACATGAGGAATGGCTGGCGTTAAAATCAGTCCTTCACCACTCATTGTATACCCGTAAGCAGCAAAAGAGTGCCGGATAGTTTTTAAATGGGTAGAGACCCCGTTGGCCTGATCTGTGAGATCAAAAATTATGACGAAAATTGTATGCTAAAAAAATATTTAACCGGCCTGATTTTCAGCCTCATTTTTATTCTAAATGCCGGCTTAGCTAACGATAAAGCAGATGATTACTATAGAACTGCAATCCAGCTGCACGGGATAGCCAATCAGGAAAAACTGTTTGCGCTATACGCCCGTTCGGCTGAGCTGGGTAATGCTGTTGCCCAGTATAATATTGCAATGATGTATTCCAATGGGGAGTCTGTGTGGGTTGACTACCAACAGGCAGTTTACTGGTTTAAGAAGTCAGCCGGACAGAAATTCTCCCCGGCCCAGTACAGGCTCGGTGAAATGTATTATTTTGCAAAAGGTGGCTTATCAAAAGACCTCAACAAGGCGATCTCACTGTTTAAAAAAGCGGCAACACAATATGATGCAGACGCGCAGATGAACCTGGCTATGCTTAACGGGACGGGAGAGGGTATGCCTCTGGACACTGAGAAAGCCCTGTACTGGATAAAGCTGGCGGGTAGCGGTGGGTATGAATCAGCGGATCGCTATCGCGATATACTGCTGGCTTCGGCAGATGGTAAATTTAGCCAGGAACAGCAGGAATATTACTGGATTACCAAGGCGGCAGAACTGGGGATCAGTGAAGCCCGGGAAACTCTGGAGAAACTGGATGCCAGTAATGAATATCAGTTGATAAACTAAAATTCTGTCCTGCAACGAACAAAACCAATCAATCAACTGTTTGACATAAATCAACAGCCTGTACCCCTATACATGTTCTACTTCATCTGGGCGCTCTGAGCATTCAGCGTTGTAGTCCGGTTGATTATCTGCCCCTGATACCTCCAGAGCCTTTGCACTATGGAGATGAAAATGAACAGTAAAACCTTAGCATTTACCTTCGCTAGCTTCCTCCTGGCAAGTACCAGTGTATGGTCTGCCTGCGAATTTAAACAAGGTGAGACAAAATTCCTGGATTACGCCAACTGCCGCTACGGCGAAGATAGTATTGAAGAGGTTAACCTGACGGAAGATACAGGATGGGAAAAATGCATCTTCCTGATAGAGGCCTTCAGACCACCAAAACTGCTGGCTGTTACCCAGGAGAAAAACGGCAAGGAACTGCTAAGCATCAATGACCGTTCCAAAATAGGCAATCCCTGCTATCTAACCAAGCAACGCTGTGAGGCTGCCTATGATGCGGCTCAGGAATAACCTCATAAAATATAAGTAACATTTTAAGCTGATTAAAAAAGCCTCCAAAGCGTTAGCGATGGAGGCTTTTTACTTCAGTCAAACTGATTTACAGTGCTTTAAATACTGCATCCAGCGTATCCTTCGCATCACCAAACAACATCCGTGTATTGTCCTTGAAGAACAATGGATTCTGAACCCCGGCATAACCCGTGGCCATGCTGCGTTTGAGGACGATGGTTGTTTCGCCTTTCCAGCACTCAAGAACCGGCATGCCGCCAATCGGGCCGTCAGGATCAGTCTGTGCGGACGGGTTAACAATATCGTTGGCACCGATCACCATCGACACATCAATCTTCGGGAAGTCATCATTGATTTCGTCGAGTTCATAGACGATGTCGTAAGGCACCTTGGCCTCTGCCAGTAACACATTCATATGCCCGGGCATACGCCCGGCAACCGGATGGATACCAAAGCGGACATTGACACCCTTGCCACGCAGTGTTTTAGTGATTTCATTGACCACATGTTGTGCCTGGGCCACCGCCATGCCGTAACCGGGGATAATCATTACTTCTTTCGCAGCCAATAACAGGGCGGCAGTTTCTTCAGATTCAATGGCGACGATTTCACCGTCCTGTTCGCCTGATGATGCTGAAGTGCCACCGCCGGTGCCGAAGCCGCCGGCTATCACGGAGAGGAACTTACGGTTCATCGCCCGGCACATAATATAACTCAGGATGGCACCACTGGAACCCACCAGTGCGCCGGTAACGATTAGCAGGTCATTGCCCAGCATAAAGCCGACCGCCGCCGCTGCCCAGCCAGAGTAGCTATTGAGCATGGATACAACCACTGGCATATCCGCGCCACCGATGGCCATCACCATATGGATACCGAATACCAATGCGATAACGGTCATGATCAGCAGCGGTAGCATGCCTGTTCCGGCAGCTGAACCAATAACGAACTGATAACCGAACCAGATAACGGCCAGCAGCAAGCCAAGGTTGAACCAATGTCGACCCGGTAAGGTTAGCGGGTTGCCGCCAATTCGCCCGGACAACTTGCCGAAAGCGATGACCGAACCGGAGAATGTTACTGCACCGATAAGCACGCCGATATAGGTTTCAATATCATGAATGGTGAGTTCGACGCCTGTTAACTGTCCGCCGTGCCCCATAAAATTTGCATAGCCAACAGCAACGGCTGCAATACCGACCAGGCTGTGCAGCACGGCTACCAGCTCCGGCATTTGAGTCATCTGAATACGGTGTGCGGCAAACAGGCCAATGCTGGCACCAATCACCAGTGCTGCCAGCAGGATCGGGTAGGTTTCTGGATTAACAAATCCGACCACGGTGGCGACCAGTGCGATGGTCATGCCGAAAATACCATACCAGTTGCCGCGCCTGGCGGTTTCCTGGTTGGAAAGCCCGCCCAGGGCGAGAATGAAAAGGACGATCGCTATGATATACGACCCGGTAACTACTCCTTGGATACTAATCACAATCTTATCTCCTGAACATTTCGAGCATGCGACGGGTGACGGCAAAGCCGCCAAAGATATTGATGCTAGCCAGCAGTACAGTGCCGGCAGCAATCCACATAATCAGGTCGTTGCTTGAGCTTATCTGTAGCAGGGCACCAATAATAATAATGCTTGATATAGCATTGGTTACACTCATCAATGGCGTGTGCAACGCCGCTGAAACGTTCCAGATCACCATATATCCGACAAAGCAGGCAAGCACAAAGACAGTGAAATGCCCCATGAATGATGGCGGTGCAACTGCACCCAGTCCGAGCAGGGCAAGTCCAGCGATAACGGCACCGATGATCGGGCCGGCAGCTGAGGGTTTGCTTTTTTCGACAACTGCCACAGGTTCCGGCTCCGCCTGCTTCGGCGGGGCCACTGAAAGTTTCGGTGCCGGTGGCGGCCAGGTGGTTTCCTTATCCTTACAGATGGTGGCGCCACGAATGACTTCATCTTCCATGTCGACATTAATAATGCCGTCTTTTTCCGGGGTTAATTCAGTTAGCAGATGGCGTAAATTATTGGCATATAACTGACTCGACTGTGCTGCCATACGACTGGGTAAATCAGTGTAACCGATCAGGGTAACACCATGATGATTGACAACTTTTCCAGGTTCGGTCAGTTCGCAGTTACCGCCTTGCTCAGCCGCCAGGTCGACAACCACGCTGCCAGCCTTCATGGACTCTACCATGTCAGCAGTGATCAGCAAGGGGGCCGGTCGGCCGGGTATCAGGGCAGTGGTAATAATGATATCCACCTCTTTGGCCTGTTCGGCAAACAGGGCCATTTCAGCCTTGATGAACTCATCGCTCATGACTTTGGCATAACCGCCTTCGCCGCTGCCGTCTTCATCTTCGAAGTCCAGCATCAGGAACTCGGCGTTCATGCTTTCGATCTGTTCTTTTACTTCAGGACGGGTATCAAAAGAACGAACGATTGCACCCATACTGTTGGCGGCACCGATTGCGGCAAGGCCGGCTACACCGGCACCGATGACCAGTACCTTGGCAGGCGGTACTTTACCGGCTGCAGTAATCTGGCCGGTGAAAAACCGACCGAAGTGCTGGGATGCTTCAACAATTGAACGATAGCCGGCGATGTTTGCCATCGAGCTGAGGGCATCCATTTTTTGTGCGCGTGAGATCCGCGGAATGCTGTCCATCGCAATCGCGGTTATTCCGCGCTCGCTCAGATCCTTGAGTAGCTCGGGATTTTGTGCCGGCCAGAGGAAGCTGATTAGAGTCTGGCCAGCTTTCAGGCGTGCAGCCTCTGCATCATCCGGTCCGCGCACCTTCATGATAATGTCGGCATCGCTCCAGGCTTCATCTGCATTAACGATTGAACATCCGGCGGCCTCATAAGTTGCATCTGCATAATTGGCTGCGGCACCGGCGCTGGTTTCAATTGCTACTTCAAATCCCATCTTGATTAACTGGGATGCCACCTCTGGGGTTGTGGCTACGCGTTTTTCACCCGCGTATATCTCCCTGGGTACACTGATTCTCATAAAAAAACTCCACTTGATTGAGTGTTTAAAGTTTTGCTAGCTTCGAATTAATGACTGTTTTCTTCTGTACTTATCAGGTCTGTTAATACAGACCGACCTGATGAATTATTAGTCTGAACGAGAGTATACTCAATTACTTCACCAAAATTACGACCAAGGTCAATTATATCTCAATGAATTCGGGTTTGCGGTTGGGTGGAGTACATCACTCCTATGGCTGTTACCCGCTTCCGGCAGTATAATAATCGCCTTGCCATTGCATTATCCTACACAGGAATTAATCAAAAATGCCTCAGATTCCCAGTTTTGCCACAATTGACCCATTTTCTGGAATGACCCAGAAAAATCCTGGTATAGCCCGCAGTCTGGTTGCCGGGACCTGGATTGATGATAGCGAACATATGACGAATATTCCCGATCCGCTGTCAGGTGATGTATTTCTTAAAATACCTGAAACCAGGGACATCGAACCATTTATTAATAGCCTGAAACAGTGCCCGAAATCAGGCATTCATAATCCACATAAAAATCCGCAGCGCTATGTTGAACTTGGACGGGTATGTGCCCGAGCTGCAGCCCTGCTGGCTGAACCTGAAGTGAGTGACTATTTCACCCGGCTTATTCAACGGGTTATGCCGAAAACATGGAACCAATGTAAAGGCGAGGTAACTGTTACCCGGGTTTTCCTGGAAAACTTTGCCGGTGATGGGGTACGCTTCCTGGCACGTGGTTTTTCTAATCCGGGAGATTACCCCGGTCAGGAAACCCGTGGCTACCGTTGGCCCTTTGGCCCGGTTATTATTATTGCGCCGTTTAACTTCCCTCTGGAAATTCCGGCATTGCAGTTGATGGGTGCCCTGTTTATGGGCAACAAGCCGTTGATCAAGTCGGCATCAACAGTATCTGTAGTTATTGAGCAGTTCCTGCGTCTGTTGATTCATGCAGGCTTGCCGCCTGAAGATGTTGACCTGATCCATTGCCGCGGTTCGGTCATGGGAAGCCTGGTTGAGAAGGCTAAAGACACCGTCCGCCTGGTGCAGTTCACCGGCTCTTCCGGAGTTGCCGAGCAGACTTCAAAAATAATGAACGGTGCAGTCAGGCTGGAAGATGCAGGTTTCGACTGGAAAGTCATCGGCCCGGATTATAACGCCGACTGGCTCGACTATGTCGCCTGGCAAAGCGATGAAGATGCCTATAACGCTTCAGGTCAGAAGTGTTCTGCCCAAAGCATACTTTTTGTACACGAAAACTGGGCAGATACACTCTTGCCGAAATTGAAAACCCTGGCCGGGCGCAGGAAACTCGACAACCTGTCACTGGGTCCGGTGCTCAGCTGGAATAATCAGGAAATTCAGGCTCACATCGATGCGGTGATGGCTATCCCGGGTGCCAGCCTGCTATTTGGCGGGCAGGCCATGAAAAATCACTCTATACCGGAGTGTTACGGTGCCTGGCAGGCTACAGCGGTGCAAGTACCGTTGTCGGCAGTGGCAGGTGAACATTTCGAGATCGTCACTACGGAGTTGTTTGGGCCATTCCAGGTCATCGTCGCCTATGGCGATGATGATGTACCCGCAGTGCTCGACATCCTTGAGCGCATGTCACACCATCTTACCGCTGCTGTTGTCAGTGCCGATATACATTTCCAGAACCATATCCTCGGTGCAACCGTGAACGGCACCAGTTATTGCGGCATGCGTGCACGTACCACGGGTGCTCCGCAGAACCACTGGTTTGGACCCTGTGGGGATCCACGGGGAGCTGGTATTGGTACACCCGAGGCCATAATCAGTACCTGGAGCGGACATCGGGAAATCGTTATGGACCACGGTCCTATACCGAAGGGCTGGAGTACGCCTGAATCTGCATAATACCAGGCGTGGTTGACACCTGTTAATGAAAATTACTGCTCAACAAATCGATCTTTGCTGTCCTGAATCGGAGGTCTACAATCGCCTGTTATCCCTGGACAATTCAGTTATTCTGGAACTGGGTTGCGGCAATGCCGAAATTACCCGCAAGATTGCAACCTCAGGGCAAAATCGAATCATCACTGCAATGGAAGTTGATGAAATTGCACATAATAAAAACCTGCAGATAACAGATTTACCCAATGTAAGTTTCGGACTCGCAGGAGCCCAGGAAATACCACTGGCTGATGCATCTGTTGATGTGGTGTTTATGTTCAAATCTTTACATCATGTGCCGCTGGAATTAATGGAAACTTCGCTGAAGGAGATTCGACGGGTACTAAAGCCGGGTGGATATGCCTATATTTCCGAGCCGGTATTCAGTGGCGATTTCAATCAAATCCTGCGCTTGTTCCATGATGAGGAAATAGTGCGTACGGCAGCATTCAGGGCGGTAAAAAAATCAGTGGCTAATGGTTTGTTCGAGCTGGTTGAAGAAGTGTTTTTTAATACCCCCAGAAGCTTTGAGGACTTTTCGGAATTTGAAAACGGAACCATAAAAGCCACGCATTCCAGTCACAAACTGGATGAAAAACTTTATCTCAGGGTTAAACGGTCTTTTGAGGAGCACATGGGTGTTGATGGTGCTCATTTTGTAATACCGATTCGGGTCGATCTTCTGCGGCGCCCTGATGTATAGCAATAATCAGGGGTAGTCTACCGAGCGTTACCTCTTTGCAGGATTTGATTCAGAAATGCCTGCTGCCAGCTGTGAGATTTCATCAGCTTCAATAAACGGACTGGATGATTTTATTTTCCCCAGGGCCAGGTTTAACATAACCGCAGCCACATCATGACTGTGGTTTGGTGCATACTTTTTCAGTGGCCCCATAAAGGCGAACGAAGTGTATTTAAACAACTGTTCGGCGATTTTTTCCCCCGGGCGGAATTCTTTACGTGGGCCTATCAGCAGGCTGGGCCGTAAAAAAGTCACTTTGAGTTGTTTGTTGATCGCGAGAATATCCCGTTCCATTCGGCCTTTGGTCTGGTTATAAAAAATGCTGGACTCAGGATCTGCACCCAGGGCGCTGACTACTACCAGGGACTTAACCGTATTGTCAGCTGCAAGTCGGGCAATCCGTACCGGCAGTTCATAATCTACCTGGCAGAATTGTTCCTTGCTGCCTGCGATTTTCATGGTAGTACCCAGGCAACAGAACACATAATCCACCTGGAAAAGTGCATCCCAGGACTCAAGGTTTTGAAAGTCGATAATTTTTTCGGTAGCCTTTCCAGAAACTTCAACTTCCGCAGGCCAGGTCATTTCACTGCGGTTTGCAGTAGTAATTGAGGTGATGGCTTTTGATCGACTGGCCAGGGTTAACAGGTCAGTGCCAATTAAACCGGATGAGCCAAAAATCAGAATCTGTGACATGATCGTTCAATCCTAAAATAAATATTAATGAATCCGCTGTGTGGCGACTTATAATCAGGCGGTTACTTGCCTATAATAATGAAAAACCGGATCAAATTAAATTGGAAATCAATCAAAAAGCAACAGGACTGGAAGATCTGTTTGTCATCGATGATATCGAATTTTCACTTTATGATGATTTAAATGGATTTGCGTTTAACCCGCGCAATCAAAAATGCTGTTGTATCAGCTACCCGCAGTATGAACTCTTAAAACAATGCGATCGAATGTTGACCGTTGATCTGCATATTAAAAAAATTATTGAGCAGAAAGCACATGCCGGCCTGTTAAGAACCGAAGTTGAAGAAATACTGGTTAGCCTGAAACTAAAAGGCATGGTGTTAACTGCTGCAGACATCGTTGCAAAATTTGAGCTTGATGATAATACAACCCGGCTTGATCCTGAAGATATGCAATCATGGAAACAACAGGGCTGGACCCTGGCTGTTGGTTCTGCTGATCGCCCCGAGCTATTGGCGCGAATGTTGAAAACAGCTGAGCCATTTATCCGGGAATTAGAAGTTAGACCCCGCTTTGTTATGGTGGATGACTCTCGTGTTAGTAAAAACCAGGGTTTGAACAAACAGGCAGCTGAAGAATTCAGCCGCAATTGTGAGCTGGAATTTGAGTATTGGGATCGTGATTCCAGATCTGTATTCAGTAATGACCTGATCAAAAAATTACCTGATTGTAAAAACTCGATACAATATTTGCTTTCACCCCAGGCACATTCATCTGCAACAAACACCATCGGCCAGGTGCGCAACCTGATTTTGCTGCGCGCACTCAGGAAGCCTTTATTAATGCTGGATGATGATTGCCTTATCAACCCGGTCAGCGAAACAGATTATCATCAGAACGGGGTGAAATTTGCTTACAGTGGCCGTAATGCTGGAATTAGTGCATCCATTGATGAACTTTTTCTTGGTCTTCAGGATTGCCCGATAAATCCATTCAGAGAACACCTGGAGGTACTGGAAACGTCCGTTCAGGATCAGTTTAATTACAACAAAGATGAATTGTTACAAACAGGCTACTGGCAAGGAATACTAAAGGACGATCTTCACTCCATCAGTGCTAATGATTTTGTGGGCATGAGCATCAATGCAATCGCTGGTGCCTTAAATGCAAGGCCGATGAGTTGGGTTTTTAAGCTGGAAAACCACCAACAACAGCAGGCGATAGAGTTAATAGATAAGTCTCAAGCCGACACACAGCTTGAACAGGCAGCCTGGGTTGGGTCTTCATATGATGAGCTCGGTAAATCCATCGGTCTAATTGGAACAACAATTTGCGGGATTGCCTGTTTACCATTGATTCCGCCGTTGATTCCGGTAGGCAGGAATGAAGATATTGCCCTGGGAGAGACAATTAAATTCATCTATCCCCAATCCCGTGTGTATATGTTTGCCTGGGGTTTACCGCACCTGCCGGAGCCCAAACGTTATTGGAATCCTTTAGAAGCTCAAACCGAGCCGGCATATGATGCAAACCCAATGTGCATGAATTTAATTGAAATGTTAGGCCATAGCTGTGCGTATGTTGATCCCGGGGAGCGTTTAAGTTACCTGGCAGCAAGCTTAAGGAATACTATTGGCGGATCGGCGTATGAATTTATCCGCGAGACTTATTTTTATCATCATAGCCATGAGTTGTGTGCATATGATGCAAGCTCTAAAACAGCGACCGCTTCAGTTCAATATCAACGAGGTTGTGAGCAGATGCAAAGCTACCACATGAGCAAGCTTGATGATGCCGAGGCAAGCATTAATACCTTGTTGCCGGAGTTTGAGTCAGTGCTGGCTTCTTTTTCACAGGCGCTGGAAGATTGGCCGGAGATCTGGCATTTGTGCAGCAATAAAGAGTGGCAAGCATGAGCTCGAATGATAAAACTGCCGGCAAACCTAATGTCCGCTACACCAACGTAGGACGAAATGCAGCTTGTCCCTGTGGCTCAGGTAAACGCTTCAAACATTGTCATGGCGCAATTAGTAACCTTGACCCGCATGCCGACAGTGATCAACAATTACCTGAGGTCCAGTATTGTACTGTGGATGGCTGGTATTACCGTTTACAGGCGGGACAGCATTTATTCGCTGTCCGGAAAACCGGGGACAAAACTTTATTACTTGATAATTCCCTGCAGTTGCTGGTCGGGATGAGCCGATTCGACAGTCTTGATCAGCAAATCAACAGATGTGCGCTAAAGCATGGTGTTAACAGGTACGATGCATCAATCCTTGGTTTGAAACAATTTTCACAGTATTTTATCCAACAGGGTTTGTTGCGATCCAGTAGTGATGTACTGGCAGGATTGAAAAAATCAGCTGATGCGAGAAAGAAGAATAGGGCAAGCTTTGCAGGAATAAGCATTAGAACCTGTGATGCACCGGACAGCCTTCAACAGCAATTGTTAAGTCTGGTCAGGCGAAAAATAAAGTGGGGGGCCTCTGATCCGATCTATATCTTTGATGACTCAAAAACCGCCCTGGCGCAACAGCAAAACCATGAGCTAAGTAAACGTTTCAGTAAACAACTTGAAGTTTATTATATGGGCCTGGAGTGGCAGCATGATTTTGTAAATAAAATCATTAATGCACTGCCAGAATTTGAGGGCCTAGTTGAATCGATGCTGCTCCCCCGGGTCGGCGTACTATTTTCTGCAGGCAGGTTAACCAATCTAATGACCCTGTTTTTTGCGGGTAAGCAATTTTTAGTATTCGACGATGATCGCCTGCTGGATGAATCACGTCGCAGTGCAGATAGTATTAATGACCAGATTGTCTTTGGACAAAGTTGTGAATGGAATTTACAGGGCTTTCAAAGTGTCGAGGTTGCGGAAAACTCCAGCGTGATCATGGATGGTGATCCATTGGGCAGGCATAAGTCTGTTCTAGGGCTAAGCCTGGCCGAATTTCTTGAGATGAATTCCAGGTACTTAATAAGCGATGATAGTTTTGCGGGGCTTACTGCAAATGAAGTTGATAACTATCAGGCGGATTCAATCATTTTAACTACGGGCAATGGTTTATTTGGAAGTCCGGGTAAGCGTGATGGGCGGTTTTTGTTTTTCCAGAAGTATTCAAAAACACCCGCCCCGTGGCATAAAAATACTACAGGTAATGAAAAAGACCGGGGTTATGAATATTTGCTGGATGGGGGTTGTTGCTGGGAGGCGGTGGGTCAATTATCAGTAAGAGGTTTTACTGTGGCAACAGCGGCAGGAGTGGATGCAGGCCGGTTATTGCCACCAACTATTTCTGTAGCAAGGGCCGAGGATACGCTGCAACATACAATGACTCATCTGCTCTACCCTCAATCAGTCCATATAGAATTTCCATGGGCATTGGCTCATAACAGAACAGTAAAACATTGGCGAAATGATACATTTAATAAGCCACCGGGTTTTGGCCTGGGGGAGTTGATTTGTATTCTTGCCAGTGAGCAGCAGGAACT
>JADFVZ010000110.1 GCA_015222805.1 Pseudomonadota bacterium | reverse complement strand
TAAAATTTTGGTATTTTTGAGAGGCTCATTGGTCGAAAACTTTCAATCCATCCACTAAAACTTCCAGATTGAGTATTTTATACCCTGTATCAGGTATTGTGGGGCTAATTTCCTGCAAATTGTGTCTTGACGCTGCACAAACAAGATCACTATCGCTACCATCAGCTCAGCTGGGTTACCAGGCGCATTCGAAATTAAGTGTGATTTTCTTGTTTTGCAGGTTGGTGTAAACCTGACCAGGTAAAAAACTTCCGAGGGCATTGTACCCCCGGGAGTTTACCCAATGTTTTACTTATGGTTTTAAGCAGATATTACTGTTATGCGACGTCTGATCCCAGCAAAGCCGAGTAAGCCGGCGAGAATGACTAATCCCCAGGTTGACATGCTCGGAATAGGTGTTGCGTCTCCTGGAGGTGCAATATAAGGAATGTTTGCGCATGAGGGGATGAAATCCCTTACATCTACGACCAGGGTAGCAATTAATGTGCCATTGGCCTGAACATTGGCTATATTGGCCTCTGTTTCAGTACCGACATGTCCCGCAGAATTGACATCATAAAGAAAAATATACATAGGGGAAGAATTAATCGGCTCTGGGTTTCCCCCTTGCATATTGACATTGATATCATCCGTAATGCCGACCTGAATCACCTCAGTATCGAGATCAATCAGGCTACCATCTCCATCACGTGCGTAACTGACGAGAAAGTCAGCACCAAAGCCATCGTCATCAACAGTGCCGGTTACGTTCGCATCCACCATGATATCTGTGTTATCACATCTTCCGCCATCATCGTCATCCCCTACGATAGTACCCCACGAATTAAATGTAGCGGCTTCTGTGGTGCCAATACCTGATAAGAATGAAATGCTTAAAACTAACATAAATACAACAAATGTATGCTTCATAACTTATGCTCCCCACTAAAATTATAAATATAAGGTGATAGTACTGAAGCTTATGATATTACAGGCTTTATTTGGGGGTAATGTTTTATTCGGTAACCATGATCAACATGTTCTGAGAGTATTACCGATGCCCGGGTGGCAAAATTATTTATGTCACTGTACAGAAAGAATAAAAAGTGTGGGGATCGCCTAGTGGTTAAACAGCTGCAAGCCATCCGGCTCAAGCTCCAGGTCCAGTAGTTTATATCCTGCGTCACTGATTCTATGGCTGATTTCCTGTAAATTATGCCGGGAGTTGGCACATATCAGGCCAATATCTCCACCGCCTGCACCACTGGGTTTCCAGGCGCAGTCTGAATATAGTGTGATTTCCCTTATTTTCTCGTATACAGGTGTATAAATCGGCTGGTTTATAGATTCCCCCAGTTCCCGCATCCATTCACCATAGGCGCGAATACAGGCTGTCAAAGCCAGTCCATTGCCTTTTCCCACAGCAGTGATAGCTTCAGCAATCAGGCTGGCGGCCTGCTGTTGCCGGATTTTCCATGATTTGGGTTGATTTTCGATCCATACATTAAATGCCTGCAGGAACACTCGGGTTTCAGCACTTTCTCCAGTCCAGACAGCCTGCCAGTAGAAATCGCCGGGTAAATTCAGTTCCTTAACGGCCTGCTGGCGCTGAAAGCAGATCAGGCCTCCATGTCGGGAAGTTGCCAGGTCGATACCACTGCCTGTTTGCTGTTGCAGCAGGTGATGTGATGTTTGTGCACAGTCGTTGTCGGCTTTCAGCACTGTGCTGGCCGCCAGCATGAGAGCGGCACTCGAACCTATACCCGTTTTCTGCTTAATGTCGTGCTGGAAAAAACCATGGGTATCCAGTTCCAGTTGAACTCCGGGACCGCTGTTTTGCGTATCCGGCCAGGGTAAGTGCTCGATAAATTCCTGCACTTGCCTCGGTGGTGTTACTTTCCAATAAAAGTTTTCATGTTTTTTATTGAAATAAAATATTTTGCCGGGAAACATGCTGGTATGCAGGCTGTGGCGGTTATCTGTTGATTCACAGCGGCAAGCAACTGCGCGCCGATTGACTGCCATACTTAAGGCAGGCAGGCCCTTGGTTACGGCATATTCACCGATCAAGACCAGTTTTCCGGGTGCGCTGGCACACTGTTTTGGATTATTGTTCATCGACAGTGCTTACAACCCTGGCGCCTGCTCCCAACTGGCAGCGGAGGGTACGAATGACTCCCGGGACAGCTGCCAGGTCAGTCTCAACTGCCTCAGCATCGCCGGGTAGGCAGACGGCCTTAAGCTGGGGGCCGGCATCGATAGTAAAAAACACGCTGAGGCCTGACGTTCGCAACTCCCGAATTCTATGGATAAGCTCTACAGTGGTACCGTTCCAATACAGTAGCCCCGGGCGTGCGGACTGCATAACCGCGTGCATTGCCAGGCAGGAGGCTTCTGATACCGCCGCCAGTGCGGCAAAATCACGTCGCCGAATGGCACTCGTGGCTGCCTGGATATCTGTAGCCGACTGATCAATCCATGACTGCCAGTAGGGGGCTGTGGCTGCAGTATGCAGCATCCCATCGGTTGAACCTGTTTTCTTTTCATTTTCTGAAGTAATTGCAATGACGACTTCCAATGGCCAGTGATCCCGGGAATACAGCGGCTCGGCAACACTGTCGCCACCATCATCCCGTTCGCCGCGATGCTGGATCACGAAGCCATCAAACAATGAACGTCCGGCAGATCCCGATGCTTGCCTGGCCAGGATAGCCAGTTGAATTTTATCCAGTGGCCTAACCAGGCTGGCGTTGGCTGCTGTTAGCAGGGCGGCAAAGCCTGAGGCAGATGAAGCCAGTCCGGCCGCTGTGGGGAAATTATTGACAGTATTGACTGTCGCAAATTTACTACTGCCACTCAAACTGCGAAAAGTATCAAGACAGCGGCTTACCCGCTGGCTGAAGGCAGCACTGGCGGGCGAATCATTTAAGCATACGCGGTCCGCTGCCAGTTGATCAGTAAAGCGGACGCTGGTACGGGTTTCAAGCTGGTTTAAGGTAATTGACAGGGAGTGGGTTGCGGGTAAGTTGAGGGCAGTATCACGCTTTCCCCAGTATTTTATCAGGGCGATATTCGGATGGGCGATGGCAGTGATTTTTTTCATATAGGCTTTGTTAGTAAATTTATCTTATTATCCGATAAAAACAGTCATGGTGAAATACCAGGGTGGGGTTTATGATAAGCGATCGTGATGTTCTTGTTTGGAGAGAGGTTGATGAAAAAGATTGTTTTTAATGTAACAGTAATAGTTCTGCTGGGTCTATTTAGCTTAAATGCCCTGTCGGCGGATAAATTTGAAGCGGTGCAGGCTAAATTGGAAAAAGCCATGCAGGCACCTGTACGAACCGAGGCTGAAATGATCAGGGATGCAAACCGCAAACCGATCGAAACCTTGAAATTCTTTGGTTTACAAGACGACATGACCGTTGTTGAATTAATCCCGGGTGGCGGCTGGTACACCAAATTATTGGCGCCAGTCCTTGCTGATAAAGGTAAACTATATGCAGCCCTGGGTACCGGCCGTATAGAGAAAGGGCTACTTAAAGAGAAGGGATTTGGAAAGGTTGTTGTATCTGCAAAAGACTCCAGCATGGGCCGTAAGCCCGGTGCGCGGCTCTACCACCTGAATGTTGAAAGCCTGGGTGTCCGCAATGCGGATATCGTTTTTACATTTCGTAACTATCATAATTTTGATGCCGATGGTCGTGCAGCAATGAATCGTACCGCTTTTGATGCCCTGAAACCCGGCGGTGTGTATGCACTGGTTGATCATTCCCGTCGGCATATGGAAGGGGATAACGATGAGAACCGCAGGCGTATAGATCCGGTCCTGGCTATTATGGAAATCCAGGCGGCTGGGTTTGTCCTGGAAGATTATACGAAACTGCATTATCGTCCGGATGATGAATTACGCTTTGAAGTTGGGCGTAAAACGGTTACAGGGAATACTGATCGCTGGACCCTGAAATTCCGTAAACCCAGATAGTATTGATCGAGGCTGGAGTAGAAATTGCCAGGCTGGTTTTTCTACTCCTGTCCCATCCTGCGGTAAGGACTCGATATTTAGGCATTGAACAGTCTTGTTATTCTCACCAGGGGTGGTGATTTCAGTGAGGAAGCACCGGGTTATTCTGTATAATCCAGTCCAGAAAACGTGGCAATAGCAGATTGGCTGAAATGAGAAAAACTACAAACTGGGTATCTGAAAACACCGGGTTTTACCTGGTGTTTTCAATTATTGTCGGATTTGGTACTTATCTACGCCTTGATCAGTTCTTCCTCCAGGTACTCCTGGACGACGAATGGCATGCCGTTCATCAACTTATTAATAAATCAACTGCTGAGATTTTTCTCTCGTTTGGGCATGCGGATTTCAGTATTCCCCTTACCCTGTTTTACTGGCTGGAACTCAAGTCCATTGGTTTAAGCGAACTGGGTATGCGCTGGCCGTTGATGTTGGCCGGGGTTATTAGTTTGCTGGTCTTTCCCCTTTTTATTCGCAAGTACTTCAATGACAGGATTGTCCTGGTCTTTACCTTTTTGTTATCTGTCTCACCATTGCTGATTATCTACAGCCGGACAGCTCGTCCCTACGCTTTGACCCTGTTGCTGACGATGATTGCGCTGGCTGCTTTCTATCGTTTTGCGGCTTCAGGGAAGTTTGCCTGGAAGCCGGCACTGGTTTATATGCTCAGCTCGATTCTTTGTACCTGGATGCACCTCATCAGCCTGCCTTTTGTGGTTGCCCCCTTTGTAGCATTAGGTCTTCCCGCCCTGTTATCAAAAGACTGGCATAAAATTCGATATTTTCTTTATCTGGGATTGATGACTTTAACCGGCATGCTTGCGCTGGTTTTGCCTCCTATGCTTGCACATCCGCAGGCCCTGGAAGCAAAGCTGGGCTTGAACACCCCCGGGCTGGAAACAATTTATGGTGCCGGTTTTGCCTGGTTTGGGGTATCTGAACCCATTTTTCTGGGCTTTCTCCTGCTCCTGGCTATTGCCGGGTTCAGCCGGCTCAGGCGTAGTTTACCACTTGTTGATTCCCTGTTGGTCGCCATAGTTATTACCCTTGTTGTGATCCAGTTATCCCAGCCTGACTGGGTACAGTATGCGCAAACATTTGCCAGGTATTTATTGCCGGTAGTGCCATTGTTACTGCTTGCTGCTGCAATCGGTTTTTCGCGCCTGATCGGCTTGATCGGACGCCTGCCGGGCTATCTCGGTAAGCTGCTCGTTACGCTTGTCCTGTTCTCAGGGAGCATGGCATCGATTATGCTTTCACCTTTGCCGGGCCTTCTGGCGGTACCGAATTCCAATAGCTTGCATATTGTTTACCAGCTGGATTTTCGTGATGTTGATAATGAGGTTGATATTTACCAGCAAAAGAATTTTCCGCTGAGCCCCTTCTGGCAGCTGCTCGCTGGCATGCCTGTTGATTCATTAAAAATTGCAGCCAGTCCATTCTATTTTGAAAGTTACAACTGGGATGCCCCGCGTTGGGAGCATATTTCACATCAACGGATTATGCCCGGCTTCCTCAACGGTTTTTGTTCTGAGATGAGATGGGGAGAAGTACCGGCCGGACGCGGGTTTAATTTTAATAATGCCGCATTTACAGGTAACATGGAAGATCTGCTTGGAAAAGAATTTGACCTGGTTGTATATCAAAAACCGCATTCTTTTACAACTGCACAGGGAACAGTGGAGCTTGGTAAAGAAACCAGCAACTGCGGTAAAATACTTGCCGACAGCTTGCCTGCTCCAGTATATGAGGATGACTTGCTGGTAGCCTACCCTTTAACAAAAAAAGCGAGAAGATTGATCAATGCTGAACGGTAAAAGAATTATGGTTGTGATGCCGGCATATCATGCCGCGCGAACCATAGAATCAACCTGGCGGGGTTTGCCACATGACATTGTAGACAGGGTGCTACTAGTTGATGATGCAAGCCACGATGAAACGGCAGAGGTTGCCCGCAGTTTTGGGATAGATGTGTTATTACATGAGACCAATCGCGGCTATGGTGCGAACCAGAAAACCTGCTACCTGGCTGCCCTTGAGGATGGGGCAGATATTATCGTCATGTTACACCCTGATTATCAATATGAACCCCGGCTGCTAACTGCAATGGCAGCTATGATTGAGTCAGAAGTGTATGATATGGTCCTGGGTTCGCGGATCATCGGTGGCGGCGCGCTTCGAGGGGGAATGCCACTCTGGAAATATATAGCAAACCGCGGATTAACGGCATTTCAAAACCTTTTGCTTGGCGCAAAATTTTCCGAATACCACTCTGGTTACCGGGCCTATTCGAGGGAAGTGCTGGAAACACTTAACTGGAAAAATAACTCGGATGATTTTGTTTTTGATAACCAGTTCCTGGTCCAGGGAATCATTGCGGGCTTCAGGATGGGTGAGATATCAGTTCCTACCAAATACTTTGAAGATGCCAGCTCAATTAACTTTAAACGTTCGGTTCGTTACGGTTTTGGTGTATTGTTTACCTCATTTTCCGGTTTGCTAAAACGCCTTGGATTAGGCCGTAGTTCATTATTTGATAAACCGGACAATAATGTTAAATAGTGTCAGCCGATTAATTAAAACAGTTTCTAGAGGTCAGGGAAACAAAGGTTGGGCGGTTCAGTTTTTCCAGCATCTTGTAACCGGTGTGATTGCGACTGCAGCGCATTATGCTGTGATGTTGATAATCCTTAGCTGGCAACACTGGCCAATTGTGGCAACATCACTGGGCTTTATTGTCGGCGCGATTACACGTTTTGTATTTTCCTACTATCATATTTTTGAGCCCGAATCACATGTGACGGGTGCCTTGCTCCGGTTCCTGGTTTTGCTGGGGATTCAAATGGCAGTTAATGCAGGCCTGCTGGCTCTATTGTTAACGACCAATCTGTCTGTCTGGCCGGCTCAAATCATCACTACGGTACTGTTAACAGTGGTTAACTTTATCATGGCAAAATATTGGGTTTTTAAATAAAATCTGGCAGCTTTCAAAGCCATGCGAGGTGCGAGTGATATCGAAAGTAAAGTTGCCAATATGAACCTGGCCGTCGTTGTATCAGCGGGAATTTTTCCAATACAGGTATTTTAATTGGTCACCGGTGATCGTTTTGAAGGTAAAATACCAGTCACTATTATTGAGATGACTTCCGGGATGCCTGATAATTTTAAACGCCACTACCGGCTACGCCTAAATGACCTTTTAAAACAGGTTTTACCGTGTTCTACAACTTCGAAAACGGGCATTTCCCTGGATGCGGCCATGCGCTACTCAGCACTTTCCGCTGGCAAACGTCTGCGGCCGTTACTGGTTTATGCATCCGGTCGGGCCCTGGGTGTAGAAGCTGAAAAACTGGACCAGGCTGCCCTCGCCGTTGAACTAATTCATTGTTATTCACTGATCCATGATGACTTGCCTGCAATGGATGATGATGATCTGCGCCGTGGCCAGCCTACCGTTCATATGGCTTTTGATGAAGCCACAGCGATTCTCGCCGGTGATGCGCTGCAGACACTGGCTTTTGATTTGCTGGTCAGGCAAATGGATGTGGCCAACAGTAGTAAAATACAGGCCTTACAGATACTTTCCAAAGCTGCCATGGATATGGTGAGGGGGCAGGCACTGGATATTTCCTTTGAAGGTAAGCGGCCCGGACAGGAGCAGCTGGAAGAAATGCTGCAACTAAAAACAGGCGCGCTGATTGGTGCCAGCACTTTACTACCGACAGCCTATGCTGAAAACCTGCCTGAATCAAAATGCCAGTCACTGTCAGATTTCGCCAGGGCAATCGGCCTGGCTTTTCAGATTCGTGATGATGTCCTCGATGTAACCGGTGATACTGCGGTGATGGGTAAGCCGCAGGGTTCAGATGCCGGTCTTGATAAAGCCTCCTGGCCTGCACGCTTTGGTATTGATGAAGCCCACGCACGCACGGGGCAACTATACGAACGTGCCATTATCGCACTGGAACATTTTGATGATTCGGCGGATATGCTGCGTGACCTGGCAGAACAGATGATTATCCGAAATCACTAAAAAATTCGTAACTACGTGGTCGCCCGCGTTGGGGTCGGATTCAAATGCGACTCATTGATGGTTACTTCTCAGAGCTTCAGCGCATTTGAGTCCGACCCCTTTTTTCCTAGAAAATATCCGCACCGTCTTCAAATTCAAATTCAAAATCATCTGCCAGGCGGGCGATATAGCTAATAGCCCGCTCAACCTCTTCCATATTCAGGTTGGAATAGGGGATGTTGTGGCACATTTTGATATATGGCGATCCACCTAAGTCACCCACGGCAAGATAGCCAATGCGCAGCTTCTCGTTGATTCGCAGGCATTTCTCAGCATCATAGTGATCCAGTGGGATTACTGTGGTTTCAATGCGCAGATAGCGTAAATCATTGTCATCTTTTATTTCAGCAAGGAAGATGCTCTGGCGCCGATTTGTTTCTTTTATCTGGTACTCAAAGCCAACAATGAAAGGTTCATCGTGAACCAGTTCATTATCGTTTTTGATAATTTCGCGGATGCCTGCAAATGTGTTCATTATTTTATTCCCGATTGTATTGCTGGTATTTGTGTTTATTTTGGAGCCAGTCGTATTGCGCCGTCCAGGCGGATGGTGCTGCCATTCAAGTAATGATTATCTATGATATGTGTGACCAGGTCAGCAAATTCTTTCGGATTGCCTAAACGGCTGGGGAAGGGTACTGCTGCTCCCAATGCATCCTGGACTTCCTGGGGGGCATTATCAATCATTGGTGTGCGGAAAACCCCGGGGGCAACCGTCATAACACGGATGCCGAAGCGGGTGAATTCACGTGCCATGGGTAACGTCATACCTACAATGCCGCCTTTGGAGGCAGAATATGCTGCCTGGCCGACCTGGCCTTCATAAGCTGCGATTGATGCAGTGTTGATAATTACTCCACGCTGGCCATCTTCATCGGCCTCGTTTGTGGTCATCACCGATGCCGCACTCTTGGAAACATTAAAACTGCCAATCAGGTTGACTTCAATGGTGCGTCGAAAGTTGTCCAACGGCATGGGCGCTTCCCGCCCCAGTACCCGGCCGGAACCGAGGATGCCGGCACAGTTCACCAGGATATTTATCCCCTGCATTTTCTGCTTTGCAGACGCGATTGCTGTATTTACATGGTCTTCGGAGCTAACATCAGTGTTGATGTAGGTAGCATTTTCACCCAGTTCTTTCACGGCTATCTGACCGCGCTCGTCGTTTATATCCAGCAGGCAGACTAGTCCACCACCTGCAATAATTTTTTCGGCCACAGCGAATCCAAGTCCTGATGCTCCGCCTGTTATGACCGCTTTGTCAATCTGGTTTTTCATAATTATTTTCTCTTCTGTTTTATAGTTTCCATGCGCGGCCAACCGCGCTGGCATTTGTTCGGCCAAGGGCACCGGAGATAAAGCGACCGGCTGCCACCAGGGCATCAAGGTTAATTCCCGTTTCTATACCCATGCCCTGAAGCATATAGACGACATCTTCAGTCGCTATATTCCCGGTTGCGCCGGGGGCGTACGGGCATCCGCCGAGGCCGGCAACACTGGAGTCTACTACCTGTACACCGGCCTCAAGGCAGGCCAGGATATTCGCCAGCGCCTGTCCATTGGTATCGTGGAAATGCACGGCCAGTTGCTGCATCGGAATATTAGCCGCCACTGCCTCAAGCATCTGCCGGGCTTTAAGGGCTGTGCCTACACCAATGGTGTCGCCGAGTGAAATCTCGTCACAACCCATTGCATATAAACGCTCTGCAACCCGGACGACTTCGGATACTTCAATCTTGCCTTCTATTGGGCAGCCCAGCACACAGGAAATGTATCCGCGTACCCGCATATTGTTTGCTTTAGCCAGCTCAATAACCGGGGTGGATCGTTGCAGTGATTCTTCAATACTGCAGTTAATGTTTTTTTGATTGAAGCCCTCTGAAGCTGCGGTGAACAGGGCGATTTCGCTTGCCCCGGCCGATAAAGCCCGCTGCATGCCAGTTAAATTCGGTACCAGCACCGGGTAGCGGATACCCTTTACAGGTTTATGTTCAGCCAGCATTTGTTCAGCGTCAGCTAATTGAGGAACCCATAAAGGGTGCACAAAACCGGTTAACTCAATGGTTTTCAGACCGGTTCTTTCCAGTCGGTGCAGCAACGACTGCTTCACACCCATGGGAATGACCTGGCGCTCATTTTGCAAACCGTCACGCAATCCAACTTCTACAACAGTGACTCTTTCCGGGTAGTCAGGGTAGGTGCTCATGCCTTAGTGGCCTCCAGTTCAACAAGCAGGGTGTCTGCATTCACAAAACCTGTGCTTTGATCGATTACAGAAATAATTTCACCAGAAATTTCAGCCCGCAGGGAAAGCTCCATCTTCATGGCCTCCATTATGACTAGCACATCGCCTTTGTTGACACTGTCACCAGCCCGGACTTTGATTTCAATAATATTACCCGGCATAGGGGCAATAATTTTGCCACTGCCGATCAGGGCATGATCTGTAGCTGATTGCCAACCCAGGCGGGTGAAACTGGTGCGCTGGGTTGCTGCTACCAGGCAGAACCTGCTTCCATGGCAATACAGGACGCGTTCAAAATTCTGCTTGTCAATGCCTGCAGAAAAATAAAACCTGTTGCTTGAACTTCTTTCCAGCTGACAAGAAATACTTGAAGGTTTTTCAGCGGAGCCTGTTGTGATTGTATAGTTACCAGCGGTCCCGGATGCATGGATAGCATGGGTTTCACCCTTATATTCCAGTAGTACCCGGCGGTCGCTGGTTTTACCCATCCGCCAGTTATCGGTGGTGTTCCAGGGGCTGGCAGGAGCTTGGGCTGCTTGCCAGTCCTGCTGCATAAGCACGGCAGCTGCAGCCAGCATAAGTTCCCTGGCGGTATCCTGATGGATAAGCAACTCGCTTAAGTTCTGGTCTATCCAGGCGGTATTAATCGTCCCTTCCACAAAAGGCCTGGATGACAGCAGGCGCTGGAGGAAATCCAGGTTGTTACTGAGGCCATCGACCCAGGTCATGGTTAAAGCCTCACGGATGCGGTCAATAGCAGTATTTCGATTCTCCGCATGCACAATCAGCTTGGCAATCATCGGGTCGTAGTGAACTGTAATGCGATCGCCGCCGATGATGCCGGAGTCAAATCGTGTAGAGCTGGTGTTATCCGGCTGCACCAGGGTTTTGATCAAACCAGCTGCCGGGAGGAATCCATTATCAGGATCTTCGGCATAAAGACGTACTTCAATCGCATGGCCGTTGGCCTTTATTTCTTCCTGGGACAGGGGCAGGGCATCTCCTGCAGCCACCCTGATTTGCCACTCAACCAGGTCAATTCCGGTCAGCATTTCGGTTACAGGATGCTCAACCTGCAGGCGGGTATTCATTTCCATAAACCAGAAATCACCGGTTTCAGCAAGTATAAACTCAATGGTGCCCGCGCCACTGTATTTAACCGCCGCTGCGGCTTCTACAGCCGCCGTAAACATGGCGTTACGAATCGTCTTATCCAGGTTGGGTGCAGGTGTTTCCTCAATGACTTTCTGGTAGCGTCGCTGGCTGGAACAATCACGTTCATACAGGTGCACAACATTACCCTGCTGATCTGCAAAAACCTGTACCTCTATATGCCGCGGGTTTTCGATATAACGCTCCAGGATAACCTGGTCGTCAGCGAAGGCTCGCAGGGCTTCGCGGCGTGTGGCCGCCAGTGCTTCCTCGAATTCTGCACTGCTGTGGGCGATCCGCATGCCTTTGCCGCCGCCACCCGCACTAGCTTTGATCAACAACGGATAGCCTACCTGCCCAGCAGCTTCGATCAGGGTTTTATCATCCTGAAGTTCTCCGTGATAACCGGGAACGCAGGCAACAGATGCCTTTTCCATGGCAGATTTTGCCGCTGCTTTTGATGCCATCAGTGCGAGGACAGTTGCTGAAGGACCAATAAAAACCAGGCCTTCGTTTTCAAGTTGACGGGCAAAATCGGCATTTTCAGAAAGAAAGCCATATCCCGGATGGATGGCATCCGCATTACTGTTCTTTGCAGCCTGGATAATCTTATTAATATCCAGGTAAGACTCGGCTGCACTGGCTGCGCCGATAAAAACAGCCTGATCCGCAAGTTTGACATGCTGTGCATTACGATCGGCTTTTGAATACACAGCAATCGAGCGGATACCCAGTTTTTTACAACTGCGTATGACCCGACAGGCAATTTCTCCCCGGTTAGCAATAAGGATGCTGTTGATGCTTTTGTTCATTTTTTAGGCTGCCAGGCAGGTCGGCGTTTATTCAGGAAAGCCTGCAATCCCTCCTGGCCTTCATCTGATGTGCGCAGGCGCGCAATCATTGCCGTGGTGTTTTCATCCAGGCGTTTTTGTTTTTCCTGGTCGCTGCCGCTGATGGCAAAGACCAGTTGTTTGGCAAAAATACTGGCTATAGGTCCGCTCGCAAGTATTTTATTTAACTCAATGGATACGCTGTCTTCAAGTGATTTTGCAGTGCAAGTTTCATGTATTAGTCCGATCCTGCGAGCTTCTGTAGCATCAAAACGGTCGCCATTGAGAAAGTAACGGCGTGCAGCAGGTTCACCTATCCGCCTGATTACATAGGGTGAAATAACTGCGGGAACAAGACCCAGTCGGGTTTCAGTGAGGCCGAATTTGCAGTGATCAGCGGCAATCGCAATATCGCAGCATGAAATCAGGCCGACACCACCGCCAAAGGCGGCTCCATTCACTTTGGCCAGGGTAGGTTTGGGAAAGTAATTCAGGGTTCGCAGAAGAACAGCCAATGCCATTGCCTGCTGTTGGTTTTCAGCATCGCTGGCGCTAATCCCCGCATGCATTTCATTTATATCTGCACCCGCGGAAAAAGCTTTTTCCGCTCCCGTAATTACTACCGCACGGAGGTTAGTGTCCTGGCCCAGCATGAGCAGGCTGGATGTTAGTGCAGAGATCAGTTCCGCATTGAAGGCATTATGGACTGCAGGGCGGTTGAGTGTCAGGGTGACAACTCCATGTTTATCCCTTTGCTGGTGTATAACCTGACTCATGTAGAATTCCTTTATCTGGTTCTGTGCGGTTTACACCGGCAAATTACATGCGGTAGACACCGGTTGGCGTCTGTTTAATTTCTGCATTTAGGGCGGCTGAAAGTGCCAGTGCCAGGATCCTGCGTGTATCTACAGGATCAATAATGCCATCATCCCAGAGGCGTGCACTGGCATAGTAGGGGTTGCCCTGGTCTTCGTATTGCTGTTTTATTCCCTCACGGAAACTACTTTCTTCTTCTGTGTCCCAGTCTTTTCCAGCTGCTTCGAGCACATCCCGCTTAACAGTGGCCAGTACCGATGCGGCCTGTTCGCCTCCCATTACGGAAATCCGTGCATTTGGCCACATCCATAGCATTCTGGGTTGATATGCACGGCCGCACATCGCGTAGTTGCCGGCACCGAAAGAACCACCGATTACCACAGTGAATTTGGGTACATGGCTGCAGGCAACGGCGGTTACCATTTTTGCCCCGTCTTTTGCTATTCCAGCGTTTTCATACTGTTTTCCGACCATAAAGCCGGTGATGTTCTGTAAGAATATCAAGGGGATATTGCGTTGATTGCAAAGCTCTATGAAGTGGGTGCCCTTGAGCGCCGATTCGGAAAATAAAATACCATTATTAGCAATAATACCAACAGGCATGCCTTCCAGGCGGGCAAAGCCACAGACCAGGGTTTTTCCATAGCGGGCTTTAAATTCATGTAACGAGGATGCATCAACAAGGCGGGCGATTATTTCGTGTACATCAATCGGAAAGCGACTGTCACGCGGCAGCAGGCCGTAGAGCTCATCGGCCGGGTAGGCAGGTGGTTCTGCGGTTTCCAGCTGCAGCTGTTGGGGTTTTATTCGATTGAGGTTGGCGATCGCCTCGCGCGCCAGTTCTAATGCGTGTTCATCATTTTCAGCCAGGTGATCGGCTACTCCCGACAGACGGGTATGTACATCCGCACCCCCCAGGCTTTCGGCATCGACTACTTCACCGGTTGCGGCTTTTACCAGAGGTGGGCCGCCGAGGAAGATGGTGCCTTGCTTATTAACAATGATAGATTCATCACTCATTGCCGGCACATAGGCGCCGCCAGCAGTACAGGAACCCATCACAATGGCGATTTGCGGAATATTCTGTGCTGACATGCGTGCCTGGTTGTAAAAAATTCTACCGAAGTGATCGCGGTCCGGGAAGACATTATCCTGCTCCGGCAAGAAGGCCCCGCCTGAATCGACCAGATAGATGCACGGCAGGTTATTTTCCGTGGCAATTTCCTGGGCACGCAGGTGTTTTTTTACTGTCAATGGAAAGTACGTACCACCCTTAACGGTGGCGTCATTGGCAACGATGACAACTTCCTGGCCGCTGACCCGGCCAATACCGGTAATAATTCCGGCTGCCGGGGCTGCATCGTTATACATTCCGGCAGCGGCAAGTGGAGATAACTCAAGAAAGGGACTGCCGGGATCAAGTAAACGATTGATACGCTCACGTGGCAGCAGTTTGCCCCGGGCCAGGTGTTTTTCACGCGCTTTTTCACTACCGCCCAGGGCAGTTTCCTGCAGGCGCTGGTTTAATTGAAATACCAGTGCTTCAATATTGTCGTAATTAGCGAGGAAATCCTCGCTATCGGGCTGAACCTGGGTTTTGATTATTGCCATGGTTTATTTTATCTGCTGGCTAAGTGAGGGTTAAGCAGAAATCATATCATGCGTAACCAGGAACAGCCGGCTATACCTCGATTGCAATCGCAGTGGCTTCACCACCGCCGATGCACAGGCTGGCAATACCACGCTTGAGTCCGCGTTGCTGCAGGGCATTGATCAAACTCACAATCAGGCGGGCACCGGAGGCGCCGATCGGATGGCCCAGGGCACAGGCACCACCGTTTACATTCACTTTTGCCGGATCAAGATTTAGATCGCGTATTGCGGCCATGGTTACTACAGCAAAGGCCTCATTGACTTCAAACAGGTCCACCTCATCAACTGACCAACCGGTTTTATCCAGCAGTTTGCGGATGGCGCCAACCGGTGCGGTAGTAAACCATTCCGGTTCCTGGGAGTGGGTGGTATGGGCAATAATGGTTGCCAGCACTGCTGCACCCGAGGCCTGAGCTGCTGATTCGCTCATTACCACCAGCGCAGCCGCGCCATCAGATATTTTTGAAGCATTGGCAGCTGTTACGGTACCATCCTTGCGGAATGCCGGACGCAGTGCAGGGATCTTATCCAGGTTGCAGCGAGGCGGTTCTTCATCTTGCTCAACAATGTTTTCGCCGCGACGTGTTTTAACGCTGACTGGCGTAATTTCAGCGGCAAACTCGCCGGACTGCATCGCGGTCATGGCACGAGTAACCGAGGTGGCGGAAAATTCATCCTGCTCCTCGCGACTGAAGTTGTATTTATCTGCACAGCTTTCGGCAAACACACCCATCATCTGGTTGTCATACGGGTTTTGCAATCCGTCAAGGAACATATGATCGAGTACCTGGCCATGGCCCATACGGTAGCCACCACGTGCTTTCGGTAGCAGGTAGGGAGCATCGGTCATCGACTCCATACCGCCGGCGATAATTGTTGTTGCGCTGCCGGCCAGGATCAGGTCGTGCGCCAGCATAACGGCTTTCATACCGGAACCGCAGACCTTATTGATGGTTGTGCTGCCGGCACTGAGTGGTAAATCAGCAGCCAGGGCTGCCTGGCGTGCAGGTGCCTGGCCAAGACCGGCCGGCAGTACGCAGCCGATGATAACTTCATCAACCGATTGTGTATCGATATTGGCCTGCTCACAGGCGGCCTTGATTGCCGCGGCGCCAAGTAAAGGTGTTGCAACTCCAGAAAATTGCCCCTGGAATGACCCTATCGGAGTTCGTTTGGCTCCGGTAATAACGATTTTTTCTGCGCCCACGGCGGCTCTCCTAAAATTGTTGGTGGATTAAAAATTATCGGTTTGTATGACTGGCCTTATAATTCGCGCAGCAATTCCCTGCCTATCAGCATCTGCCGAATTTCATTGGTGCCGGCACCGATCTCATAGAGTTTTGCGTCACGCAGTATCCGGCCTGTCGGGTATTCATTGATGTAACCATTACCCCCGAGTGACTGGATGGCTTCGAGGGCCACCATTACTGCACTGCGGGAGGCCTGCAGCAGGCAGGCTGCCGGGTCAATCCGCGATTTGCGTCCATTGTCATAGTCTTCGGCTATGCGATAGGCGAAAGCCCGTGAGCTTTGCATGGCAGTATACATATCTGCGAGTTTGGCCTGCATCAGGCCGAAGCTTCCAATTGTTCGTCCAAATTGACGTCGCTGTTGCAGGTAGGGAAGGGTAATATCCATAGCTGCCTGCATTAATCCCAGGGGACCTCCGCTGAGCACAACACGCTCAGTATCGAGGCCGCTCATTAATACTTTTACGCCCTGGTTAACTTCACCAACAACATTGGCGTGCGGGATTTCACAATCTTCAAATACCAGTTCACAGGTGTTGGAACCACGCATTCCCAGTTTGTCGAGCTTCTGTGCAGTAGAGAAACCTTTAAAGTCTTTTTCTACTATGAAGGCGGTCAGGCAGCGGGAACCGGCATCCGCACCTGCGGTACGCATATATACCAGCAGAATATCGGCCTCCGGGCCGTTGGTGATCCACATTTTACTGCCGTTGGCTATCCAGGTATCACCATGGCGTTCGGCTTTGCAGGCCATGGAGCCGACCACATCAGAGCCTGCGCCGGGCTCTGACATGGCCAGGGCGCCGACTTTCTCACCGCTGCAAAGTGCAGGGATGTATTTTTCGCGCTGTTCGCTATTGGTATTGCGAAACAGGTTATCCAGGCACAGGTTGCTGTTGGCACCATAAGACAATCCCACGGAGCCGGAGGCCCGTGAGATTTCTTCCATCATGATCAAATGCGCCAGGTAGCCCATTTCTGAACCGCCGTATTCGGCTGGAATCGACATGCCGAGGAAACCCATGTCGCCAAATTTTCGCCACAGGTCCTGGGGGAAAAGGTTATCCCGGTCGATTTCATCAGCCCGCGGGCTGATTTCCTGCTCAGCAAAGCGCCTCGCACTGTCGCGCAATAACTCTAACTCTTCACTCAGTGGCATATCCATGATGGCTTCCTGTTTGTTGCTTTAAACGCCGTTGCGAACCCGCCCGAGGAAGCGGTGGGACTGGCCCATATACGGGAGTTTCAGTTTGCCAACGGCATCAATGCGTTCCTGGGCCATGCGGTCTGCCGCTTTATAACTGGGAATACCATCGCGTTCAGCAATGGTGAAGATGCGCCCGACATTATAGTAAATGGTCCGCATCATCCGGGTGGCACGCTCGCTGTTGTAACCTTCCAGTTCGATAGCCACATTCATCAGTCCGCCTGCATTCACCGCATAATCGGGTGCGTAAACAATACCGCGCCGATCCAGTTCATCGCCGGCGGCATCATCTGCAAGCTGGTTATTGGCAGCCCCGCAAATAATCTTGAATTTGAATTCCGGTATGGTTTTTTCATTCACTACCGCGCCCAGTGCACAAGGGCAGAATACATCGGCATCTACCGTATAAATATCATCCAGGCCAACAGCTTCACAACCCAGTTCGACGGATTTGGCAACGGCTTCCTGGTTGATGTCGGTAACAAAAACTTTGGCATTTTCGGCACGCAATAATTTAACCAGTTCAAAACCTACATGACCCAGTCCCTGTACTGCATAGCTGTATTTGCCGATGTCTTCATTGCCGTACTGTTTCTGCAGGCTGGCGCGAATACCCTGGAGAGTACCGAAAGCGGTAAATGGTGAAGGATCGCCGGAGCCGCCATGCACCTGGTGTACACCTACCACATTGCTGGTTTCCTGGAACACGTATTCCATATCATTAACATCAATACCAACATCTTCAGCGGTGATATAGCGACCGTTGAGTGAGTCAATAAAACGACCCAGCGCACGGAATAACTCTTCTGATTTGTCTTTGGCAGGATCGCCGATGATGACTGATTTCCCACCGCCCAGGTTGAGTCCGGAAACGGCAGCTTTGTAAGTCATGCCGCGGGACAGGCGCAACACATCGTTGAGGGCTGCCTGCTCAGTTTCGTAGGGCCACATGCGCAAACCGCCCAGGGCCGGACCCAGGGTAGTATCGTGTATGGCGATGATGGCTTTAAGTCCGGCACTCTTGTTATGGCAAAAAACAACTTGCTCGTGCTCGGTTTCATGAATGGTTTCAAATAAATCCACAATAGTTCTCCCGTGTTTTTTTAATTAAGATTTGAAAGTCGTGACTCGTGCATCAGCGGAAAAAATCCGGTACTCCAATATTCGTGTTCCTGAAGCACAATTTCGACATTCGAAAATAAAGTCTGTATAGGCATGAAATGCGAAGATAACAAGCCCGATTATGACCCAGTCCGGCTGCTTAAAACGCACTATCCGTCAACAGTATATTTTACCTGATTAGAAAGAATTTTGCTCACTGCGTGATAGTTTTTTATTGAAGGGATGCATACGCACACGGATGGGAAAAAGGCAGTAAAATAGACCAATCTGACAATAATATCTGGAGTTCGGTAGATGAACCGTCCGGCGACAACAATATCTGCGGCACAAACACAAGCTGAAGCAAGGCCCCTGCGCTTTGTAACGGCCGCCTCCCTTTTTGACGGCCACGATGCAGCGATTAATATAATGCGCCGCCTGATCCAGGCACAAGGTGCTGAAGTAGTCCACCTTGGGCATAACCGCAGTGTTGATGAAATTGTCAGTGCCGCAATCCAGGAGGATGCCGATGCCATTGCGATTTCCTCTTACCAGGGTGGTCATAATGAATACTTCCGCTATATGGTCGATCGCCTGCGTGAGCGTGGTGCCGGTCATATACAGATATTTGCCGGTGGCGGCGGTACCATTACCCTGGAGGAAATTGATCAACTGCAGGACTACGGTATTTCTCGAATTTACCATCCGCACGATGGTTTAAAGCTGGGCCTGGTGGAAATGATTGAAGACCTGGTCGGGCGAGTACGGCAAAAACAACAAGCTGTGAATGTCCCCGAGCAGGTTAACCTGGATGATGACAACTCCATTGCGGCAATGATCAGTGCACTGGAAAATGACTGTTTCACCGAGGCTGAGCTTAAGCTCAAACGCCGTGCATGGGCTGCAGTAAGTTCGCAGGCACCGGTTGTAGGCATTACTGGTACCGGTGGTGCCGGTAAGTCGAGCCTGACCGACGAACTGCTGAATCGCTTCCAGCAGTATTTTCCGGATAAACATATTGCTGTCCTCGCGGTTGATCCAACCCGGAGACGTACGGGTGGAGCACTACTGGGTGACCGTATCCGCATGAACAGCCTCCGGCATGGCAATATTTATATGCGCTCAATGGCAACCCGAAGGCAACACCGGGCGACCAGTGCGATGTTGCGGGATACTATTGATTTCCTGAAAGCCACCGGTTTTGACCTGGTGCTGGTAGAAACTGCAGGCATTGGTCAGTCAGACTCTGAAATTGTCGACCTGGTTGATTTTCCCGTTTATGTAATGACCTCGGATTTTGGTGCCGCCAGCCAGTTGGAAAAAATCGACATGCTCGATTTTGCCAAACTGGTGGTACTGAATAAATATGATCGGCGTGGTGCAGAAGATGCCCTGCGGGACATCCGTAAACAGTGGAAACGCAATAACCTGGCATTTAGCATGGCGGATGATGAGGTTCCGGTATTCCCGACAATTGCGAGCCAGTTCAATGATCCGGGATTAAGCTGGATGTTTGCCAACCTTTGCCGCTTGCTCCAGGAAACACTTGGGCTGCCGTTGGAAGACTGGCAACCGGCAATTGATACCAGTATCAGGGAGCCGCGTGAAACGGTCCTGATCCCAGCGTCCAGGCAGCGCTATCTGGCAGAAATTGTAGATAGCGGGCGTAGTGTTAAACAGGATGTTGAACGCCAGGTTGAGGCTGCCGGGCTGGCCCATAGCCTCTATCTTGCTCTGCAGGCATTAGCTGATAAGGAATTACCCGGCTTGCTGGAAATGTATTCACCGGAACAAATTTTAGCGAGTGAAGACCGCAGCATAAAAACCCTGCGTGAACGTTATAACGAATCCCTGCGTGAACTCGCGGGTGATAGCCTGCAGTTGCTGCGGGAATGGGATGCGCGCAAACAAAACGCCCGTACAGACACATTCAGCTACCAGGTCAGGAATCGAGAAATTACTGGGGCAAATTATATCGAAAGCCTGTCTGGCCTGAAAATACCGAAACTCGGCCTGCCGACATATTCCGACTGGGGTTCACTGTTACGGTTTTTGCTGACCGAAAACCTGCCGGGTTTCTATCCGTACACCGCAGGCCTGTTTCCCTATCGGCGTGCGGGTGAAGATCCCACCCGTATGTTTGCGGGAGAAGGTACACCAGAACGCACCAACAGGCGCTTCCATTTACTCGCTTCCGGCCAGCCCACGGCACGATTATCAACCGCCTTTGATTCGGTCACCCTGTATGGTGAAGACCCGCATACACGCCCGGATATTTATGGGAAAATTGGTAATTCCGGCGTCTCTATTGCCACCCTTGATGACATGAAAAAGCTCTATTCGGGTTTTGACCTGTGTGCACCGACGACCTCGGTTTCAATGACTATCAATGGACCTGCACCCATGGTCCTGGCCTTTTATATGAATGCCGCGATTGACCAACAGGTTGAAAAACACCTTAAGGAAAACAATCAATGGGAATCAGCACAGAAGAAAATTGATGCCCTGCTGGGTTCCTCAGCCAGGCCAAAGTACCAGGGTAAGTTACCCGCAACAAATAATGGCCTCGGCCTGGCTATGCTGGGTGTAACCGGCGATCAACTGGTGGACAGTGATACCTATGCCCGCATCCGGGAGCAAACCCTGAAAACGGTTCGTGGCACGGTCCAGGCGGATATCCTTAAGGAAGACCAGGCACAAAATACCTGTATTTTTGCCACTGAATTCGCACTCAGGATGATGGGTGATATCCAGCAATTTTTTGTGGATAATCAGATTGGAAATTTCTATTCCGTTTCAATCTCCGGCTACCATATTGCAGAAGCTGGGGCGAATCCGATCTCACAGCTAGCGTTTACGCTTTCCAACGGGTTTACCATTGTTGAATACTATTTAGCCCGTGGTATGGAAATTGATGAATTTGCCGGGAATTTGAGCTTCTTCTTTTCCAATGGTATGGATGCCGAATATGCCGTTATTGGCCGAGTAGCACGGCGAATCTGGGCGCGGGCCATGCGTGAACGCTTCGGTGCCTCCGAACGCTCACAAAAACTGAAATATCATATTCAAACCTCGGGTCGCTCATTGCATGCCCAGGAAATCCAGTTCAACGATATTCGTACCACCCTGCAGGCACTTTATGCCCTTTACGATAATTGCAACAGCCTGCATACCAATGCTTATGATGAAGCGATTACCACCCCGACAGAAGAATCTGTACGCCGGGCAGTGGCCATACAGTTAATTATCAATCGTGAACTGGGTCTTAATGTTTGCGAAAACTCACTGCAGGGCAGTTTTATTATTGAAGAGCTGACAGATCTGGTAGAAGAAGCTGTCTACGTTGAGTTTGAGCGAATTTCTGATCGTGGTGGGGTGTTGGGTGCCATGGATACTATGTACCAGCGGGGCAAAATCCAGGATGAGTCGATGCTGTATGAACATAAAAAGCATGATGGCAGCCTGCCTATTATCGGTGTGAATACCTTCCTCGATGCGGATGCAAATAATGAGTCGACTGCAAGCCCAGAACTGGCTCGCTCAACGGATGCAGAGAAAAACTCCCAGGTAAGTGCTGTAGAAGCTTTTCGGGTTGTCAATTCTGGGAAAAGCCCCGAATTACTGGAAGCCCTGGCGCAAACGGCTCGTGACCGCCACAACAGTTTCGCAGCGCTGATGGAAGTTGCAAAATCCTGCTCATTAGGACAAATGTCCAACACACTCTACTCAGTAGGTGGAGAATACCGCCGAAATATGTAAGCAAAGTACCAGGGTCGGAGTCAAAACCATCAGCACGAGTGAGCTTATCAAGCAGGTTGTTTGTATTCGGCTTCGGCTACCAGGAACCTTTGCATATAGACACTAGAGGTGTGACCCCATTGGTGTATTATACCGCCCATGGGAATCCAACTATTACCAGATCACCTGGTTAACCAGATCGCTGCCGGTGAGGTTATTGAAAGGCCTGCATCTGTGGTTAAAGAGCTGGTGGAAAATGCACTGGATGCTGGTGCTACCCGGATTGAAATTGAAATAGAGCAGGGTGGCAAACGCCGTATCCGTGTGCGCGATAACGGCATGGGGATTCCTCGTGATGAACTGGCGCTGGCACTCGGCAGGCATGCTACCAGCAAGATTTCTAGCCTGGAAGATCTTGAGCATATTGCCTCCCTTGGTTTCCGTGGTGAGGCACTTGCGAGTATTGCCTCAATTTCACGCCTGACCCTGAGTTCAGCCACAGCCGATGCCCGCCATGGCTGGCAGCTGAGTTCAAACCAGGGGGTGGTTAGTGAGCCGCAACCCTCCAGCGGCGAGCAGGGCACATTTATTGATGTGCTGGATCTGTTTTACAATACCCCGGCGCGACGCAAATTCCTGCGTACAGATAATACCGAATATAAACATATTGACGAACTGATCAAGCGCCTGGCGCTGGCACGGCGGCATTGCACTTTTGAATTGAAGAATAATGGCAAAGTGACCCGCCTGATTCCTGCGGCTGATGATATAGAGCAAATGCACAAGCGCGTGGCCCTGGTGAACGGCCGGGAGTTTATCGAAAACAGTATGCCAGTAGAAAACCAGCGTGAGGGCATGCTCCTGCATGGCTGGGTAGCGCGACCGACCTATTCACGCTCACAGGCAGACCAGCAGTATTTCTTTGTTAACGGCAGGATGGTCAAGGACCGCCTGATAGCCCATGCGGTACGACGGGCATTTCAGGATGTGCTTTTCCACGGCAGGCATCCGGCTTTTGTACTCTACCTTGAAATTGATCCGGCGCTGGTTGATGTAAATGTTCATCCGCAAAAACACGAGGTTCGCTTTCGTAACGGTCGTGATACCCATAATTTCATTTACTCCAGCCTGCACCACATGCTAGCGGAAACTCGACCGGCGAACCTTGAGGATGATGGAATCAGCAGTGCCCCCGCTGCAATGGGCAGCAGTTCGACTGCCTGGGCGGGTACATCAACGGCATCCCGCCCGCTGGCAAACATTGGCCAATACGGCAGTGGTAGTTTACCGATTCGTGAATCATTATCTGCCTATGCTGTATTAAGCAGTGTTCAAACCCAGGCTGATGCGGATACGGGTACAGTACGCGTGAGCCCGGAAGATGAAAGTACACCACCATTGGGTTACGCCCTGGGGCAACTACACGGCGTTTATATTCTGGCAGAAAACCGGCAGGGTATGGTACTGGTCGATATGCATGCAGCACATGAACGGATTACCTATGAACGCTTGAAACAGGCGATGGATGACTCAGGGCCGGAGCCACAGCAGCTGCTGGTACCAATGACATTGCATGTTTCAGAAGCAGAAATCCTGGCAGTTGAACAGTTTGAAGTAGAGTTTTCCCGGCTGGGTTTTGAACTGCGTGCCAGCGGCCCGGAGTCTCTACTGGTGCGCCAGGTGCCTGTGCAGTTGCAGGATGCCGATATTGATCAACTGGTACGTGATGTGCTCGCCGACTTCACCAGCCTCGGTGGTAGCAGCCGGATCCAGGAGCAGCAAAATGAGATCCTTTCAACCATGGCTTGCCACGGTTCGGTACGCGCCAACCGGCGCCTGAACATCACCGAAATGAATGCCTTGCTGCGGCAAATGGAAGCCACCGAACGTTCTGACCAGTGCAACCATGGTCGCCCGACCTGGGTGCAGCTGGATATGCATTCATTAGATCGCTTATTTATGCGAGGTCAGTAGGGGATCCCTGGATTGTATTCCTGATGAACATCTTGAGCCCAGAATTCCCAATAGCCGCGTTGCCATGCGCTAGCAATAGCGTTGCTATTACGGGCACCTGCCGCCTTGCTCTTGAAGACTCTGAATCTCAATCTGTTTCACCCGGGATACAACCAGCTGTCGCTCTGGGATGAAATATTAATGAAACGGACGATGATAAAACAACTCCCACCGGTCATATTCCTGATGGGTGCAACCGCAACCGGTAAAACCGGGCTGGCGATCGAACTGGCAGGGCGATTTCCAATTGACATTATTTCTGTCGATTCAGCGATGGTTTATCGTGGCATGGATATTGGTAGTGCCAAGCCCGAAGCTGAAATTCTTGCCCAGGCCCCGCATGCATTGGTTGATATTCGTAATCCGGAAGATACTTACAGTGCGGCTAATTTCTGTAAAGATGCCCTGGGTATTATGCAAGCCAGCTGGGCCGCAGGTCGGATTCCGCTACTGGTTGGCGGTACTGTTTTATATTTTAATGCGCTTGAATACGGGCTTTCACCGCTGCCGGATGCCGACCCGGTAATGCGTAAGGAAATTGAGGGCAGGGCGGAGATTGAGGGCTGGCCAGCACTACATGCCGAGTTGCGGTTGCTTGATCCGCTTGCTGCCGAACGGATTAAAACCAATGACCGCCAGCGGATCCAGCGGGCCCTGGAAGTTTGCCAGTTAACCGGGGTTAGCATGACCAGCCTGCAGCAACAAAAGCAATCCCCGTTACAGGCAAGGATACTGAAGCTGATATTAACAGCAGGTGACCGGGCCATCCTGCATCAGCGAATTGAAAGCCGTTTTGAGCAAATGTTGGCAGCAGGTTTCCTGGACGAAATGAAAGCTCTTATGGCAAGGCCGGGTCTAGATAAGGACAGTACGGTGATGCGCTCTGTGGGCTACCGTCAGGGCTGGGAATACCTCGAAGCCAGGGCAGCAGGTGAACGCGATCCTGATGCCTTCCAAATATTTCGGGATGCGGTGGTAAGCGCCACTCGGCAGTTGGCTAAACGGCAGCTGACCTGGTTGCGCCAGATCCCGTTATGCCTATGGTATGATTGGCCCGGGGCAGGTAATTCTTCCCGTATTATCAAGGAAGTAGGGGTATTCCTTGAAATGCCGGATGAATGACCCCAAATATTCTAAATCGGCACTGTTTATTGGTACTATTGATAATCACCGATAATAATTACAATGGATAAAAAGGATAACAATTATGTCAAAAGGTCAGAGTTTACAAGAACCTTATTTGAATGCACTGCGCCGCGAGCGGGTACCGGTCTCCATATTCCTGGTCAATGGAATAAAATTACAGGGCCAGATTGAATCGTTTGATCAGTTTTCTGTGTTGTTGAAGAACTCAATCACCCAGATGATCTACAAACATGCTATTTCCACCATCGTCCCGGCACGGAATGTTCGAATATATGAGCACGAAGCACATGCTGAAGATCAATCCGACGATCAGGTCGAGCACGACGAAAACAGTTAGAAGTCTGATTAATGGATAGAGAAGAGCGTGGAGACCGCGCAATAATACTCCATCCGGTATTTGATTCCCGCCTGAGTGAGGCCGCTTTAAGCGAGTTCACCGAGTTGGCGCGTTCAGCCGGTGTTGAAGTCCTCGCAGTGCTACAGGCGCCGCGCAAACGTGCCGACCCGGCCTATATGGTCGGTAAGGGAAAAGTGGATGAACTCATCGACAAGATCGATGAAACCGGTGCCGATCTGGTGCTGGTATCCCAGACTTTAAGTGCTTCCCAGGAACGCAACCTCGAAAAAAAAATCAAATGCAGGGTGCTGGACCGAACCACCCTGATCCTTGATATCTTTGCCCAGCGGGCACGCACATTTGAAGGCAAACTCCAGGTAGAGCTAGCCCAGTTAAGGCATCTTTCTACCCGTCTGGTACGCGGCTGGACCCATCTGGAACGGCAGAAGGGCGGTATTGGCCTGCGCGGTCCGGGTGAAACCCAGCTGGAAACCGATCGCCAGCTGCTGGGAGCGCGCCTGCGTCAGTTGAAGTCGCGCCTGGATAAGGTTGAGCGTCAACGGGATACTTCACGCCAGTCGCGCCTGCGCAGTCGTTATCCGCTGGTAGCCCTGGTCGGTTACACCAATGCTGGCAAGTCTACGTTGTTTAATAAGCTTACCAACAGTGATGTAATTGCTGAAGATAAGTTATTTGCCACCCTCGACCCCACCGTTCGTCGGCTTGACGGCCTGGGGTGCGGGCCGTTGCTGCTGGCAGACACCGTTGGCTTTGTCAGCGACCTACCGCATGACCTGGTCTCGGCTTTCCGTTCTACACTGCAGGAAACCCGGGATGCAGATTTGTTGCTGCATGTTATCGATGCAGCTGATCCTGAACATGCCCAGCGTGAAGAGGAAGTTGTCGAAGTGCTCGAATCTATTGGTGCCGAGGCAGTACCAGTGCTGCGAATATACAACAAGAATGATTTAACTGAATTCCCTGCAGGCCTGCTGGGAAGTGAAGATGATCCCCGTGGAATACGGGTTTCGGCCCTGGACGGTAGCGGACTGGATGTGTTGAAAGAGGTGCTTGAGCGGCGATTTTCTTCCGATCGTATTATTGGCTGGATCGATATTCCACCCCAGGCCGCACGACTCAGGGCGCGCCTGTTTCAGATGGAAGCTATTGAAGAAGAACACCTGAACGGTTCTGGTGGCTGGAAAATCAGGATTAACCTGCCCAGCAATGAAGTCAACCAACTGGCAAGTATTGGTGGCCTGGAAGGACGCCTGGTGCGCAGCCAGTTGATTGATAAGTCCGAATCTAAACCTGAACCCTGGGAAAAGACTGCGTCCGATGTTGAATAATTGAGCCTGAATAGCGATTGTTTCTATCGAAAATGGTAGAATCACGCTCTTCATTTTAGTAAAGAAGTTAAAGCGGTTTAGCCTGGCCTATCAGCCTGAATCGTCATAAAACAATACAGGAGAAAGTTTAATGCCCTGGCAAGAACCCGGCAAAGGCAATAAAGATCCATGGAAATCCAATCAGGATGGTCCTCCGGATTTAGGTGATGCAATTAAGTCATTCACAGACCAGATTAACAAGTTGTTTGGCGGCGGTGGAAGCAAGTCCGGTTCATCTGGTTCTGCTGGCAGTGGCGGTGGTCTTTCCATTGGTTTCCTGGTGCTGGCCGCAGTACTGGTCTGGGGCCTGATGAACTCAGTCCATGTGCTGGATGCCTCCGAGCAAGGCGTGGTTTTACGCTTTGGTAAATATAACCGCACCCTTGATCCTGGTTTGCAGTTCACCCTGCCACAGCCTTTTGAAGAGTTGACCAAGGTTAATGTTAGTGAGATTCTTTCGGTTGAAGAACGCGGGCAGATGCTGACCGGGGATGAAAACCTTGTTGATATTAGCTTTGCAGTTCAATACCACATACAGGAACCGATGGCATATTTATTCAATGTCAAAGACCAACGGCTTACCCTGCTGCAGGCAAGCGAAGCAGCTATGCGTGAAGTCGTCGGTACTAATATGATGGACTTCATCCTTGAGAAAGGCCGTGCTGCAGTGGCAACTGATGCCAAGGTGCTCGCCCAGACTATCCTCGACCGCTACGATGCAGGCCTTGAAATTACCCAGTTCAACCTGCAGGACGTAAAACCGCCATCACAGGTTAAAGCGGCTTTTGATGATGTGGTCAAGGCACGTGAGGATGAGCAACGCTATGTGAACGAAGCCCAGGCTTACCGCAATACCATCATTCCTGAAGCTCGTGGTAAAGCCGCACGAATTTCACAGGAAGCTGATGCATACCGGATTTCTGAAGTTGCCAAGGCGGAAGGTGAAGCCGCCCGATTCAGCCTGTTACTGACTGAATACAGCAAGGCACCAGTGGTAACTCGCCAGCGCCTGTACCTGCAGACCATGGAAAAAGTATTGGGGCAGAACAGGAAAGTACTGCTGGATACCGGTGGCAACAGCATGATTTACCTGCCGCTGGACGGTATCCAGGGTAACTCATCACGCCAGATCCCACCGCCAGTCCTACCTTCTAATAACCAGTCGCAGACACAGTCAGCACAGTCGCGGGAAAGTAATCGCAGCGGCCGGGGAGTAAGATAATGAAAAAAGTTATTCTGATTGTTATTGTTATAATTACCGGGATCTTGATCGTTGGTGGTTTGTTTACTGTTAAAGAAACGGAAACAGCAATTAAATTCCAGTTGGGGCGGATTACCCAAAGCGGTTATGAGCCTGGCCTGCATTTTAAAACCCCGTTTATCAATAACGTGCGTAAGTTTGATAAACGCATCCTCACCCTGGATATGCCACCGGAGCAGATGAATACCTCCGAGCAGAAATATGTCGATGTGGACTATTTCGTTAAATGGCGGATCATCGATGTTGAAAAATACTACCTGGCTACCAAAGGCAACGAGTCAGTGGCCCGTTCACGTTTAGCCCAGTCCCTGCGAGACGAACTTCGCGCAGCATTTTCATCCCGAACCCTGCAGCAGGTAGTCTCCGAAGAGCGTGCAGAAATTATGGAGCATCTGACCATTACTGCCGGTGACAAGATGGAAGATCTTGGAATGCAGATCATTGATGTGCGGATTAAGCAGATCGAGTTGATGGACAGTGTTGTGCATTCTGTATTTGAACGTATGGAAACCCAGCGTAAAGAGGTTGCCAATAAACATCGTTCCCAGGGGCGTGAGCAGGAAGAAATTATCCGCTCGGAAGCAGACCGCAATCGCAAGGTATTGTTGGCCGAAGCCCAGCGTGATGCTGATAAAGTCCGTGGTGAAGGTGATGCTAAATCTGCAGAGATTTACGCCAGTGCCTATAACCGGGATCAGGAATTCTATGCTTTTTACCGTAGCCTGGCGGCATATGAGAAGTCTTTCTCGGGTAACGGTGACACCATGGTGTTAAGCCCGGATTCTGATTATTTTGAGTACTTTAAAGCACCCAAAGGCAAGTAGTGTCAGCGGAGCTTTTAACTGCACTGGCATTGATATTAATGATCGAAGGTATTATGCCGGGAATATTCCCGGCCGCCTGGCGCAAGGCTTTGCGTTCCCTGTCGGAACTGGATGATCGTAATATTCGCCGGATTGGTCTCGGCAGTATGCTGGCCGGTGCGATTTTATTAAATTTTTTACATTAGGATATTTTGATGGCTAAGAGTGTCGCCATTCTCGGTGCCCAGTGGGGTGACGAGGGCAAGGGAAAAATTGTTGATCTTTTGAGTGAGCAGGTCAGTGCGGTTGTACGCTTCCAGGGAGGCCATAATGCCGGCCATACCCTGGTAATCGATGGTGAGAAAACGGTACTCCATCTCATTCCATCGGGTATCCTGCAACCGGGGGTTGAATGCCTGATAGGCAATGGTGTAGTACTTTCACCCAGTGCCCTTAAAGTCGAAGTTGAAACTCTTGAAGCCAGGGGGGTTGATGTATTTTCCCGCCTGAAAATATCCGCATCCTGCCCCATCATCATGGGCTACCATGAACTGATTGATATGGCGCGTGAAAAAGCCCGTGGCAGTGAAGCCATTGGTACGACAGGGCGGGGTATTGGCCCGGCTTATGAAGATAAAGTATCCCGTCGGGGAATTCGTTTTGCTGATTTGCTCAATCCCCAGAGACTGGAGTCAAAACTCGATCAAATCCTGGATTACCACAACTTTGTGCTCGAGCATTATTACCAGGTTGAACCGCTTAACCCGGGTATGGTGCTGGATGATGCGCTACAGTTGGGAGCCTGTTTTGCTGACATGATTACTGATGTTAGTGGTCGTTTGCACCAGTTGCGCGACGCCGGTAAAAATATATTATTTGAAGGTGCCCAGGGCAGCTGGCTGGATATTGATCACGGTACCTATCCCTATGTAACCTCATCAAATACGACCGTGGGCGGTGTTTGCACCGGCAGCGGTGTTGGTATTGATGCGGTTGATTATGTATTAGGCATCACCAAGGCCTATACCACCCGCGTTGGCAGCGGCCCATTCCCAACTGAACTGTTTGATGATGTTGGCGTCCGTCTGGCCGAGCGTGGTCATGAAGTGGGCGCTACTACCGGTCGACCACGCCGCTGTGGCTGGCTAGATGCTGTCGCTACTTCGCGGATGGTCAAAGTGAATGGTATTACCGGTTTATGTGTGACCAAGCTAGATGTGCTTGATGGCTTTGAAGAGTTGAAGATTTGTACTGCATACAAGCTGGCTGGAGAAATTATTACCCAGATCCCGTTGGATGCAGAAAACTGGGGTCAAATTGAACCGGTATATGAGGTTTTTCCAGGCTGGCAGGAAAATACCCGTGGTATCACGGAACTGGCTAAGCTACCCTTGAATGCACAAGCTTACCTGCAGGCAATGGAAGACCGCTGTGGAGCCCCGGTTCACATGGTTTCAACTGGCCCTGAGCGGACTGAAAATATTATTATTCAATTTCCTTATTCTCAGGATTGATGTTTCTGTAGCACGATTGTTGAGACCCAGTTGTTGCAGGCCACGAAAGTAAAGGCCTGTTCTCCCGGTTGCCTATGTAGCTTATCCTCGCGAATGCGGGGAATCAGAGCTTTTTAAATACCCTTCAGTATTTTGTAGGAAATATCCTACAAAAACTCTGGTTTAATACCTATGTGCAACTGAAATTACTTCAGTTAGTATAGCTTCCGTTGGGATTACATCCTGATAGTGAATTGAATATCTCTCAACACGACATTCAATTTGCACTAAAGAACTGAAAAAGTGGGTAAAGGGGAAAAAGCCAGTCATTGACTGGCTTTTTTTTGCCCGTTAATCCTGCCGTCTTCCGACAGCCAATATTCTTGACTAATTGAAAAGTATTCTGACTTACATCATTTAATTCAGTTAGTACATTAACTATTCTCATATTTAAATTACCAGTTTGATACTATTTATGAGGATTATTGTGAAAAATGTATTGTTATTCTTGCTTCTTATTTCTGTAAATTCATATGCTGTTGAAAATGCTGTTGAAAATGCTGAAGATAAAACCGAACTTTCATTGATCACCGTTGAGGGTGAAATAATCGAGGGAATTAGTGGCAGCGAGGTAAAAACAGCTGACCTGGCAGAGGCATTGAGCAAAAAGAGTGCCAGTATATCGCTGGTACGAAGAAGTGGCATTGCAAATGATATTATCCTCAGGGGCCAGAAAAAAGACAATATAAATATCCTGATTGATGGTGCCAAAGTATATGGTGCCTGCCCCAATCGTATGGATCCGCCTACCTCGCATATTTTAACCAATAATATCGAGTCGGTTGAAATTACCGAAGGCCCGTATGATGTTGAAAATTTTGGTACCTTGAGTGGTTCAGTGCTGGTTATCACAAAAAAACCTGCCACTGGCTTCAATGCAGACCTGATGCTGAATATTGGCAGCTGGAACTATCTTAAAACGGCTGCCAGCCTGAGTGGCGGTACTGACAGGATAAGGGCCCTGATTAGTGTTTCGAGCGAAAGCAGTGATCAATATGAAGATGGTGACGGTAATAACTTTGCAGAACATATTGAAAATTTCAGTGCCACCACCATGGCTCGCTATAAACCTGAATATGAAAACCGGAAGGCTTATGAGAAGCAAAGTGTTATGGCAAAGCTGTATTTTGATGTGACCGATAATCAGCAACTGAAAATGAGCTATACAGCTAATCGCAGTGATGATGTGCTTTATCCGTCAAGCAAAATGGATGCCTTGTATGATGATTCTGATATCATTAATATTGATTACTCGGTTTCAGACCTGGGCAGGTTTTCCAGCTTGCTTGACTTCAGTTATTACGATTCAGTGGTCAAACACCCAATGTCCACCTTCTACCGGCTTTCTTCCGGCCCTGATTCGGCAAATGAAAGGGTTAGTTACCTGGAAAGCAGTATTCGCGGTTTCAAATTAAAGAATGTTTTCGATATTAGCCCTGATAGCCAAATGACGCTGGGAATAGACAGCAGCAATCGCAATTGGGACGGAACCTATGAAGGCAGCGGGATGAGCGCGGGTATCACCGGCATCAAAAGCATTGATGATGTAGATACTGATAATAATGCACTGTTTTTACGGCTGGATAAAAATCTCGGAGATATGAGTTTTGAGATAGGCGCACGCTATGACGATACAGATATTAAACCCGGTGCTGGGATGCTGCCGGCGAATGATTACACCGCCTTCAGTGCTTATGGCCTGGGTAACTGGAAGCTTAACCCGGAGATAAGCCTGTTTGCGGGGCTCGGGCAGTCGCATCGTGTGCCTGATGCACGGGAACTGTATTTCCGTGCCGCCATGGGCCCGAACGGCATGCTGATCGGCAATCCTAACCTGGATCAGGTGACTAATGATGAGCTGGATTTTGGCTTTGATTACAGCCTTGATAATTTACATGTCAAAACCCGATTGTTTTACAGCTGGCTATCTGACTTTATTGTTTACAACGACAGTAAAAGCATGCAGCGTTTTGAAAATGCGGATGCCAGTATTTATGGCTTTTCTGTTTCAGGCTACTGGCGTCTTGGGGAAAACCTGAACCTCGATTATGGACTGGCCTATCAGCGCGGCAAGAAAGATCGCCCATTAGCCGGACAGTCTGATACCGATCTTCCGGAAATACCCCCAATAAAACTGAATTTAGCTTTGCGTTGGAATTACACGGATAAAGGTACAGCTTGGGCTGAGCTTACTGCAGCAGACAGCTGGACAGATTACGATGCAGATAACGGCGAGCAGTTGCTGGACAGCTGGGCAATATTTAACTTGAAAGCAGAACATCAGTTGACTAAAAGAATCTCAATCCTTGTCGGGGTGGATAATCTATTTGATGAGACCTATGCAGTAAGCAATACTTACAAGGACCTGACCCTGCTGCTGGATGGAACCGGAGAAGTCATTTTGATGAATGAACCGGGGCGGTATTTCTATTTGAATACAAGCTTCAGTTTTTGATGGATGGATTCAATATGTAGATTATGTAAAGCAGATTGCCTTCCGTGAGCAAGCTTAAAATTGTCGGCTTAGTCCGAATTCTCGCCCCAGTGCAACACGTCATCCATAATTGACCATCGCCGGCCCCGAGGTACGGCGCCCTCACCCAGTATCCAGTATTTATAAGCCTGGTCAATTTCACCTGTAGCGTGTTTTGCCACCAGCCAACGCCCCAGGTTAGCGGCAAAATCATGCTGGCCTTTGGCTACGGCAAAACCCAGAGGCATCTTCTTGCGAGTTGCACTTTCGGGCATAACTGTTGTGTATGAGGGGTATAGCAGGGTCCATGCCGTGCCAATTTCAACCTCAACCAGGAGCGCATCATAAGTGCCTTCTTCCTGTTCAAAGAAATCACGGAAATCAGTAATAGCAGTCCAGGTAATATTCTGGTTTGGATAGTTCCGGGTTGCTGAGTGCTTGATGTATTCAATTGGACCTGTATAGGCAATCGACAAATCACCCAAAGCTTTGATGTTAGCAACAGAACTGAAATCCTGCTTACGATAATCTGCTGTTACCAGGGATAAGGCACCTTCGAGATAAAAATCGGAAAGGTCAACCTTTTGTAACATTTCTGCAGAAAGCGGGATGGTGCCAACAAGGTCAATCTCACCACTGCTGAGCTGGGTGGCCAGTGTTTCAAAGCTCATGGGGATTAATTCCAGTCGAGCCCCCAACTCCCGTGCCAGACCTCCTGCCAGCTCAATATCAAAACCTACCAGCTGGTCATGGTTATTGAAAAAGGTAAAAGGCAGGCGTTTCGGGTCATAGCCAACCCGTAACACACCAGACTCGGAAATTTGTTCGAACATACCCCGGCTATCATTTACTACCCGTCGCTGGCTGATATCTACTTCATCACGGTTGCGATAGACGGTCAGCTCGGTGACGGGTTGGCGCAAACTCATGGAGAGGATAATTTTATCTTTGTGATAACTGGTATCGACGCTGTAGGCAAGGAATATCCTTGTGCCTAAAACTGTTACGAAAAGTATCAGTAAGCTGAGGCCGCCCAGGCGAATTAGTTTTGCCAGGCTGAAGCGTAAGTGCCCAGTCAGTGCGGCGGTACCAATAACGCTGAATGCCAGCAGATTCATGGCCGATACCATGGTATCAAATTTACCGTTGATAATACCCGTTGGTATATACAGCTGGAACAGGTCTTGCGGTAACTTCTGATGGTCAAGCAGGAAGGGCAGGGCAACCTGGGCCTTGGCGAAATAGCTGGCCAGGCCGGTTAACAGGAAGGAAGGGTACTGCAACAACTCCATCGGTGTGCCGGATTGCCATGCCGCATAAGGGACAAAAAGCAATGACAGCAGCTTGCCTGCATTGGGGAAATTAAATGTAACCGGGATGATAACTTCAGGTAAGGATTTGGTATCTTCTGAATCGAGCTGGTAATCCCTGAATAATTTCCTGCTGGTATCAATCAGCAAAGGCAGGATAATAAATACGTTCTGGGTGACAAATGCGGTTATTAACGCGTCTTTGGAATAACGAAAAACATCTCGGTAGCGGAACGGTGTCAGGGTGGAAATCAACACCGGCATAACCCACAGGGCAAGGTAAAGTGCGGCGACTATATAAACTACAAAGTAAACTTCAAGCTTCTGGATTTCAGCCAGGGTCATGGTTCCGGCGGCGACTGCAACAATGGCAAACACTCCAATTGGAGTCAGCGCAACCATGAATTTGGTGACCCTGGTCAGTGCCTCGATCAGTACTTTGAAGCCATCAAGCAGTTTATTTTTTTCAGGAATACCGATAAGCGCTATACCCAGGGCTGCACTGAAAAGGACCACGGCCGGAATGATGGTGTTGGCCATCGAATGGAACGGGTTTGAAGGTATATACAGGTCCAGCGGATTAAAACGGATGGCCGCTTCATCCACATGCGCGCTGAAAAAGCTGGCGCTGCTCAGTTCCGGAAAGGCCTGTGGGAATGCGGCTATTACGATAAATGCGATAACCCAGAAGAGCAACATTAATAAACTGCCGCGGACAGCCAGCTTGCGGGCCAGCTGTTTACCCAGGCCGCCCAGTCCGGCCATAAGTGAGAATATGACGTAGGGCAGTACGGTCATTTGCATCAGGCGTATCCAGGCATCCGCTACGATTTGCAGTACGGCCGCGCGTTCACCGACAAACAGGCCGACAATTATCCCGAGAATTAATCCGCTGATAATACGGAATGAGAGGGACGTGTTTTTGAGTTTATCAACTAAACTGTTCATGCGTGTATTCTAATCATTCAGGAACCATTTTGTCTGGCTGTTGGTTGTTTGCTAACAACTTTTCCCGGGTAGCAAAATGATTGCCGGCATAACGTGCTGCAAAATACCAGGCTATCAATAATACCAGTACCAGAATTGACAGGTAGTGGATGCTCTCAAAGGTAGTAAATGTCATCGATATTCCCAGACTGACAAATACCGCAATGGATTTGGCAAAACGCTGTACAAACATATCGATGAATGCCTTGGCCTTGTATTTTTCTTCCGAACTGGTGAGCACATACAGGGCTTCTTTGGCAGACTGGTTGATCGAGTAACTGAAGCCGTTATCAACGGTATTGAGCAGGCTGCCGACAGCGAGCACCGGCAGGGCAAGGAAAGCAAGCGAGCCCAGCATAATCATAAAGGGCAGTACCATCAGCGCAGTTTTAAGGCCGAAGCGGGTCATGATCCATGAAGTAAGGAATATCTGCACGGCCAGTGAGACCCAGTTGGTAATGGTAAAAACCAGGGTGAATTGCTGGCCGATGGCATCGCCGTCCAGGTAGTGGGCAATAGTGGTAGTGAACTGGAAATCGATAATCGTTGAAACAATTTCGTAGATTCCAACAATAGCGACAATAGAGAGCAGGTAGCGCGAGGCAAACACCAGGCGCGCACCTTCCAGGGCAGGGTTGCCTGGTTTTTTCCCGCTGTTACTGGGGTGGTCAGTCTGTTTGGCGTGCTGTTTAAGTTCAGCATCATTTTCAACCAGGCGGCCAGCCAGCATTGAAAAAACAATAATCAACAGCGCCAGCAGCACACATATCCACAGCCAGTTACTGGTAGATAATGTATGGATCCAGATGGCCCCCATACTGGTGCCGAAAACACCACCGGCAACCCCACCCAGTCCAATCAGGCCATACAGGCGTTTAGCCTTATCCGGGGTTACGCTGTCATTAAGGAAAGCAAAAAAGGTTGCTACCATCAGGGTGGAGAATAGATCACCAAAAAGATAAAAACTCCAGATAGTCCAGTCGCCGGGCGTATCAATGACCTGGCTGTAGTAAATAAAACCCAGGATAAAAAAGATTGAAAATGTCAGGGTTAACCAGTGTCGGCGCATATGCCTGACCAGCAGGGTAAAAACCACAACTGCCGCAAAGGCGACCAGCATATTCAGCACCTTGGCGATTAGTTCAGCCTGGGATGCTGCCAGGTGCCAGTTCATCAGGGTAAAGCCGGAAACATCATAAAACTGAATAAAAAGGCCTTTTTTGATCGGCTTTAAAATCCAGAAACTGGTGATCACCAGGAAAAAGTACCCGAACATCAGCAAGGCTAAAGGTAGTTCGCCTTTGCGGATATCAACGATGAATTTCAACGGGTTACTCATAGGTGTCCTGGGCGCAGCCAATGGGTAAAGATAGTACACTAATGAAAGTATCGTTGTTTTAGCAAAGCTGATTTTTTTATATTTAAGTTACAGACTAATCTGGAGTATTTGATGGCCTTCCGATCCATTATTGTTGCCACCTTTTTAGCGGGCCTGCTGGTTGCTAGTTTTCCTGTGAACAGTGCAGAGGCAGATACATACCTTCGCTGGATTGAGAACATGAAAACGGCTGAGCGCGGTCCCTTCAGTCGAATTCGCTGGTTCTGCGAGGATGGCAGCATACTGCCGCCTAAGGCTTATGCCTGTGGTTCGCATGGTGGTGGTGTCCAGCACGGCGAATGGAGTGAGCAGACAAAAACACTGCGTGCCGAGGGCTATTATATTGCCAACACACTAGCTGGCCTGGACCACGAAGCTGCTGCAGGACTGGTTGATGATAAAGATTTTAATGATCGCTTTAATCAGTTGCTGATTGAAAAGTTCCTGATGAATGTCGATGCCGGCTGGATTTTCCGCAAAGGCCAGTTTTACCGCGGTGCGGTTCAGGAAGAAGATGAACGCAAGGGTTCCCGTACCTTACTGCTGGCTATGCTGACTCGGGAAGAGTGGTATGGCAACCGCTATGCCGCTGCCCGTATCGGTGCCCGTTTACTGGCCCATGGCAGGGATACCGCCTCGGTACAGAAAGTGCGGCAAATGGCAGCCTCTCTATCTGATCGGGACAGTGGCTTTAAGCAGCTGCGGGCAAAGATTCATGGCGCACCGGATGCCGGAGATGCCATCAGGGTTAAGGAATATGCAGCGGCAAAGGGCAAAGATAAGCTCCAGGCCGAGTACCAGGCACTGGTCACAGAGATTAATCGTGTATATGCGGCCAAGCCCCTGGCAGAAGTGTTGAATACGGCTGCGGATCAATTTACCAAAGGTCCATGGCTGCAGAAAATGTTGCGTGATTCTGCCACAGGTTACAGCAGCAGCAATAGCCCGGAAAACCACTATCTGGTAACGGCCGATTTGCTTGCGGGTATACGCGATGCGATGCCGCGGATTATAAGCACCGGGGTACGCCTGCAGCTGATAGATATTTCCCTGGCGGTAGAGGCGGAAAATTTCAAGGCAGCCACTGACCTGCTGAAGACAAGAGCAAAGGCAAACCGTAACCGGCAACTATCCTGGCTATCAGCTGCTATTAATGCCGCCTATGGTACCGGCCAGATTAATCCAAGGTTACGCCAGCAAGCAAATAAAGTATTTGCTTCACCGACTGCTAAGAGTATTTCATTGCAGCAGTATCTGGAAAACTTGAAATACCTGGCTCGTGCACCCGGCTGGGCAACTCAGGGATTGCGCTACCAGTTTTATGAATCCATGCAGAAGCTTGCAGAAATTGAACCGTTGGCAATGCACTTTATCCAGGACCAGCTGCGTGGCAGTCCATTACTGGCCTACTCACAGATCTTGAATGGGCTCTCACAGGATGCCAACGCGATCGCCGGGGTTAAACACCGGGTTTTTGGTGAGGACATAGGTACGGGTTTCCACGCACTTAACCCCGGCCTGGCCCGGGGCAGGCTGTATACGCATGCTGATCTAGAGGATATTGGTCATTTTGATACCCATGGTATTTATCTGCTGCCGGAAACCATTTCTGACCTGCCGCCGCTTGCGGGCATTATTACTGCCGGTGAAGGTAACCCGCTGTCGCATGTCCAGTTGCTGGCACGAAACCTGGGTATACCCAATGTCACTATTGATGAAAGCTTGATAGCGAAGCTTAAGCAGCGCGAAGGTGAGATGGTTGTGCTTGCTGTCAGCCCCAGTGGCCTGGTGGAAATTAGTGCGGATAATCACCAGTGGCAGGAACTGTTTGAGCAGAATAAAAACCAGAATGTGATTATTCGTCCGGACCTGGAAAAGCTGGATATTAGTGTGCGTGAGTTTATTGATCTTGATGACCTGCGTGCCGCTGACTCCGGCAGGATTGTCGGTCCAAAAGCCGCCAAGTTGGGTGAATTGCGTAGTCACTTCCCGGATATGGTTTCTCCGGGTGTTGGCATTCCCTTCGGTGTTTTCCGCGAAACAGTCCTCGATAAATCCTATAAAAACAGCTCCGCATCGGTATATGAGTGGATGGTGGGCGAGTATGGAAAAATACGTGTCATGCCGGCCGAGTCCCAACAGCAAAAAGATTACGCCGAGGCTTTTCGCGCTGAACTGTATGATTTGATCCTGAATGCACCGCTGGATAAGAAATTCCAGGTATCCCTGCGTAAAGCTATGCAGAAAGCTTTCGGTAATCTGGATAATATCGGTGTATTTGTCCGCTCAGATACCAATGTAGAGGACTTGCCGGGCTTCACCGGAGCAGGACTCAACCTGACCCTGCCGAATGTGATTGGCTTTGATGATGTGGTTAAAGCGATTAATAAGGTGTGGGCATCACCTTTCACTCGGCGGGCATTTGCCTGGCGGCAATCGCATATGGAAGAGCCCCAATATGTGTATCCGGCGGTTTTGCTGCTACAGTCAGTTGCCAATGACAAGTCCGGAGTAATGGTGACCGAAGATATCGATACCGGTAACCGACAGATAATATCTGTTGCCGTTAATGAAGGGGTTGGCGGGGCGGTTGATGGCCAGTCTGCAGAATCATTGCGAATAAATGTGAATGACGGCTCAGTCAAAGTACTGGCAACTGCAACTGCGCCCTGGTATCGATTACCAGGGGCAAGCGGTGGTGTCCTAAAACTACCGGCTTCAGGTGGTTGGACTGTTCTACAGCCAGCCGAAATTGAACAAATGATCCAGTTTACCAAAGACTTACCGAAACGCTTTCCGGCGATTACCAATGATCAGGGCAACAGTGCCCCGGCGGATGTAGAATTTGGCTTTCTTGATGGCAAAATGCACCTGTTTCAGTTGCGCCCCTTTCTGCAATCGAGAGAGGCGCAGGGTAATGCCTACCTGATCAACATGGACAAAGCCCTACAGGGACATATGCAGCGCAAAGTGAACCTGACGGAGATACCTAAATGAAACGGGCACTACTAAATGTTACTGCTTTAATACTTATCCTCTCCATTGGCCAGGTAACGGCATATCCACTGGATGGTTACCCTGAGACCGGCATTACCCGGGTTGAGGGTGCCCGCCTGGCACATGAAGGCATTATCAAGGATAACATCAGGCAACCTCCCGGCGCGTTATTGCCAACCACAAAGGTTGATATTCGTCTGCGGGATATGTCGGATTTCAAACTGCCGCCCATAGACCCCGAACTGACCGGTCAGATCGAGGAGCTGCTGGGTGAGCAGGCTGATCGTTATGGAGTTACCGTACTGGATTTGTCGGACCTGAAAAATATCCGCTATGCAGAATGGCGTGGTGACTACAAACAGAATGTCGGTAGCGTGGGTAAATTAGTCGTGGCGCTGGGTTTTTTCCAGGCGCTGAAAGATGCCTATCCGAATGATGCCAGCGGAGTGGAGCGTGCAGCTGTATTAAAAAACACCATGGTTACCGCTGATGCATTTTCTCAGAGTGATCACCACACAATCCGTGTATTTAATCCCGAAACCCGGATCCTTGATCGGCAACCGATGAAAGTAGGGGGGTTGGCCAATCAGTGGCAATATCTGGACTGGATGCTTTCGGTCAGTTCAAATGCTGCCGCTTCGATGAACCAGCGACAGGGGATGCTGTTGCGTCAGTTTGGTACAGATTTCCCTATTGCGGATACTGAGGTAGAGTCTTTTTTCAAACAAACCCCATCAAAGGACTTAACCGCACTGTATAAACGTACCTTTTGGGAGCCGATAGGCCGTAACGGCCTGGATATCAGCCAGTTGCGCCAGGGGAGTTTCTTTACTGCAAATGGAAAGCACAAGGTTAATGGTGGTGGTAACTCTTATGCAACGGCTCGGCAGTTAATGGAATATGTACTGAAAATGGAAAAGGGGGAGCTGGTTGATGACTGGTCATCAACCCAGATCAAGCGTCTGATCTACCTGACTGAACGTCGGATTCGTTATGCCGCATCGGCTGCCTTAAAAGATTCTGCCGTCTATTTCAAATCCGGTTCCTGGTATGGCTGTAAAAAGGAAGAAGGATTTAAGTGCGGCAAGTACAAGGGCAATGTTCGCAACTATATGAACTCGGTAGCGATTATCGAATCTCCGGAAGAAGAAAATAATCTTTTTTATATCGTTGTTGTTATATCCAATGTGTTGCGTAAAAACTCTGCCTTCGAGCATTTGCTGCTGGCGACGAATATTCATCAGCTTATGAAGATTGCACATCCAGTAATAAAAGGAAAGCTCGAGTCTGAGTAGAGTAGTTTGAGAAAAAACAACTTTAAGTAAGAATTAATCAGTCGTTTTAGGTTTTTTCAGTAAATCCAGTATGGGTACAGCCAGGTTGGTAAGCCATTGACTGCCATCGGGATGCTCGACCAGTCCAACAATAAGGTAATGATGGTTGTCAACTTCAATCATGGCGCTGTCTGAATGGTAGTTACGCCAGCTTCCGGATTTTCGGTAAATCGTCGCATCTGGATATTTTTCCCGCAGGCCTTTCACCAGTTTATGGTTTATGCCTGGCCTGGAGAGTATCTCAAGCATCTTATTACTCAGTTCCGGCCCCAGTAATTTGCCGCTCAGGAGCATGTAGTAAACCCTGGCTGCCTGGATAGCTGTTGCCCCGTGGGACAGGTTTGCCAGTGGATCACGCCGGTAAGCGAGATCTTTTGAGTAGGCTTTACCCACCCATAAACCGCCGCCGTGTTCGCGGTCATAGAGCATGAATTCAGGTTCTTGCAAGATACTGAGTAAATCTTCTTTACCCACCCGTTCGAGTACCCGGCTTGCAGCAGCATTATCCGAGTAACGGATCATACGGTTCATGTCTTTCCAGAGTGACTCATCCAGTTCCAGTTGCTGGCGATCAACCTTTACAAAAGCTGCGACCAGGATGGCTAGCTTTGGGAGGCTGGCCGCATACATCATCTGGTTACCATTGACATGGGCCAGTCTGGGATTTTCAAGGTCGGAAAGGTCGGCGATGAAAAGCGCGAGTTTTTTGTTGTCGACGGCAGAGGAGAGCCTATGTTTCTCGAGAATTTTCTCAAGGCCGTGCTGTAGTTCCATGTCATGAGCTTTCTCAAGCTGGGACAGGGCTTCATGTGCCTGGCTGGAGGTACTCAGCAGCAATGCCAGCAAAACGCTGGACAGTAGCCTGTATGTAAAATCTCCTGATTTCATGGTTGAATTTTATCTAGTTTCGAAGGGGTATCAGTTTAACCTCAATCAGCTTAAATTTATGTGAAAACACCTGTTTTCATAAGCTCAGTGAAATCAGCTTGATTTGATGTTGTGAGTAAACTGCCGCCACGCAGATAGCGGAAACAGGCAGGATGAAGTTAAAAACAATCTATTGCATTCTGAATAGAATACAGCAGGTATAAAAAAGCCCTGTAAAAACAGGGCTTTGATATTTAAGATGGTGCCGAGAAGAGGACTTGAACCTCCACGAGCTAATGCTCACTGACACCTGAAGCCAGCGCGTCTACCAATTCCGCCATCTCGGCAAATGCCGGGACAAGGGGGGTAGTCCCGGCAAGGTGGATCGAGGAAAAGGGGGGAAACCCCGATCCGGCGCCCAATTTACCTCTCCTGCAGGGGCTTGTCAATAGCCAAATAGTAGTATCTTTGAGGACAAATACAGATAAGGTATTTAGTCAGCGAGTATAATTGCCATTATGCAAAATAAAACCCTTAAAAATCATCCTTCGGAGTTAAAATAAAGATGTCCAATAAAGGTCATTTTAATGTTGAAATTCCTTCCCGAGAGCAGATAATCAAAGATCTTGAGTCTGCAGGAAAACCCCTTAAACGTCGTCAAATCGCACAATTCTACGACCTCAATGAAGCTGAAGAGCGTGAAGCGATCCGCCGACGCTTACGTGCCATGGTACGTGATGGCCAGTTGATCGAGAATCGTCGCGGGGCCTATGGCCTGGCACGTAATATGGACCTGGTCAGCGGCCGGGTGCAGGCGCACGCCGATGGCTTCGGCTTTGTGATTCCTGACGAGGGTGGGGAGGACCTGTTCTTATCATCCCGGGAAATGCGCCGGGTGCTGCATCGGGACAAAGTGTTAGCCAATGTTATCGGGGTCGATCATCGCGGTCGCAAAGAAGGCACAGTAGTTGAGATCCTGGAGCGTGCCAATAAGCAGATTGTCGGTCGTTTTATTGAGCGTGGCGGAGTGGCCATGGTTGAACCCGATGATGCGCGTATTACCCAGGATGTGCTGGTGCCTCTGGACCAGACGCTGACCGCACGCCCGGGACAGATAGTTGTGGTTGAAATAGATAAACAGCCGGAATACCGTCAGCCACCAATCGGACATATAACAGAAATACTTGGTCGCAGCGGTGCACCCGGCATGGCAGTGGAAATTGCGATTCGAAATTTTGACCTGCCGGTAGAATTTCCCACGGCAGTTGTTGCCCAGGCGCAGGGCTTTGGTGACACAGTTGATATGGGCAATGCTGATGTGAATCGCGGGCGTAAGGATTTGCGTAAGCAATTGCTGGTTACCATTGATGGTGCTGATGCTCGGGATTTTGATGATGCAGTTTTCTGCCAGCCCAATGAAAATGGCTGGCGGCTAATTGTTGCCATTGCCGATGTTTCCACCTATGTCACTCCGGGTTCCCCGCTGGACGCTGAGGCGCTGGCACGTGGGACTTCGGTTTACTTCCCCAACCGCGTTTTGCCGATGTTGCCGGAAGCGCTATCCAACGGCCTGTGTTCGTTAAAACCTGAGGTCGACAGACTGGCGATGGTCTGTGATATGCAGATTGGTCGGGATGGCAAAGTAAAGCGTTCACGCTTTTACCGCAGCCTGATTTATTCACATGCCAGGCTAACTTACGACCAGGCCTGGGAGATGGTCTCCGCTGAAGATAAAACTGCGAATGCTGACCGCCAGGCCATGCCCGGGGTCGCAGCAATGCTGGACGACCTTTACGGTCTCTATCATGTATTACGTAAACAACGCCAGCGCCGAGGCGCAATCGATTTTAACAGTACGGAAGTCCAGTTCCTGTTCGGGCCGGGTGGTGAGATAGCAGATATTGTTCCTTATACCCGCAATGATGCGCATAAGATTATTGAAGAATGCATGATCTCGGCAAACGTTGAAGCCGCTCGTTTCCTCGAAAAGAACAGGGTGCCCGCACTGTATCGTGTGCATGAACCACCGCCCCCACAAAAGCTGGAAAAACTGGAAGCATTCCTGCGCGCCCAGGGTTTGCCGATACGCTGGAAAGACCAGCCCACTCCCGCTGATCTTGCGGCTATAGTTAAACAGGTCGCCGAGCGGCCGGATCGGGAACTCATTGAAGCGGTATTGTTGCGCTCCATGAGTATGGCGGTCTATATTCAAGAAAATCTTGGGCATTTTGGACTCGCACTGGACGCCTACGGTCATTTCACCTCACCTATACGTCGCTACCCTGATTTGCAGGTGCATCGCGCCATCGGGCATATTCTTGATCGCCAGCCTGATAAAACCAGTGCTCAGTCAATGAAAGACCTCGGGGTGCAGTGTTCCATGCTCGAGCGGCGTGCTGAGGAGGCCTCACGGGATGTTGACCAGCGGCTTAAATGCGGCTGGCTGGAGCAACATATCGGCGACAGTTTTGACGCCCAGGTAACCGGGGTTACTGCCTTTGGCCTGTTTGTAGAGTTACGTGACAGCCATGTCAGTGGCCTGCTGCATGTCACTGCATTGCCGAATGATTATTACCACTTTGATCCGGTACATCATCGTCTCACAGGTGAGCGTGGTGGCAAGGTATTCCGCCTTGCAGATTCATTAACGGTCGAAGTCCTGAATGTTGATATGGATGAGCGCAAGATTGACTTCGCACTTGTCACTAAAGGGAAGAAAGCCCATGCCGGTAAAAAATAAGCGCTCCGCAGGTGAACTGCTTATCGGTATTCATTCGGTAGCATCAGCATTGCATCAAAGGCCCGGGCAGTTAATTGAGGTGCTGGTTGCCAAAGATAATAAAAACCCGCGGGTGAGTGAACTGCTTGAAGCAGCAAAGTTACATGGGGTCAGGTTAACTTATCAAACACGCGGCCAGCTTGATCGCATGGCAGATGACAATCGCCACCAGGATATCATCGCCTGGTTTGATGCCACTAATATCTATTCAGAAAAGCAGCTGGGAGAAGTGCTGGATCAAGCCGGCGAAAACCCCTTGTTGCTGATCCTGGATGGTGTCCAGGACCCGCATAATCTTGGTGCCTGCCTGCGTACTGCAGAGGCCGCCGGGGTTGCCGCAGTGATCTATCCAAAGGATAAATCCAGTGGCTTGACTCCGGTTGCCCGCCGGGCAGCAGCGGGTGCGGCCGAGGTAATCCCGCTGATAGAAGTAACCAACCTGGCACGGGTACTGCGCCAGCTTAAGGATCGCGGCATCTGGCTTGCAGGTACCAGCGATCAGGCATATCAGGACATATACTCGGTTGATCTTAAAGGCGGCCTTGGGCTGGTGATGGGCAGTGAGGGCAGTGGCATGCGCCGGTTGACAGAAGAGCTTTGCGATTTTACCTTCTCCTTGCCAATGCACGGTTCAATCAGCAGCCTGAATGTTTCAGTAGCCACCGGCGTGTGTTTGTATGAAGCCCTGCGCCAGCGGAGCCCGGTTTGAACCTGCAGCATGGTTTCCACTTTGAATTGCCAGACTGGTTAATAACAACCATTAGTGAAGGTCCGCAGAGTTCGCTCAGTGATGAACAGCAGATGGCATTGGTGATCGAATTGTCGCGGAAAAATATAGGGCAGGGTGGCGGCCCGTTTGCGGCCCTGGTGATCAATCGCGCAGATATGAGTATTGTCGGCGCTGGAGTCAACCTGGTGACCAGCCGGAACCTTTCCTGTGCCCATGCTGAAATAGTCGCGATCTCAATGGCACAGCAAAACCTTGACTGTTATCGGCTTTCAGATAAGGGTGATTTTCAGCTGGTCACTTCCTGTGAGCCCTGTGCCATGTGTTTCGGGGCGATACCCTGGTCTGGTGTTAATCGCCTGCTTTGCGGTGCCAGCAAACAACACGCAGAAGCTATCGGTTTTGATGAAGGTCCGAAGCTGGATAGCTGGATAAGTGCCCTGGAGATGCGCGGTATCGAAGTTGAAACCGGGATTCTTGAAGCGGAGGCTGCCGCTGTGCTTGCAGAATATGCGCAAACTACCGGTTTGCTTTACTGATGATGAGTACCTCAAAAAAATACCTGTTGATGCAAATCCGCCATGATCCTGAAGTGTGTGCAGAAGAATACCAGTGTTTTTTGAAACACTGTGGGTTAGCTGCCAGTGAGCTGGATGTTTTTAACATTTATCAGCATACCGAATTTGAAGCAGAGGTCCTCGACGGTTATGCTGCCTTGCTGGTAGGCGGGGCGAGTGAAGCCAATGTATTAAAACCGGAAAAGTATGCTTTTGTGAATCCGGCGGTACGCCTTCTCAAACACTGTGCGGATGTTTCTTTTCCGGTGTTTGCTTCCTGCTACGGGTTTCAATTGGCGGTATTGGCTTTAGGGGGCGAAATTACTAATAATCCAGACTGTCATGAGACAGGTACAGTGCCGTTAACCCTGGCAACAGCAGCAGTGGATGACCCGCTGTTTAATGGCATTCCCGATCAGTTTGAAGCAGTTTCTGTACACCAGCAAAGCGCTAAAGTGCTGCCTGCTGGCTGTACCCTGCTGGTTGATACCAGTAAATGCCTGCATTCGTTCCGGGTCACAGGTAAGCCTTTCTGGGCCTTTCAGTTCCATCCGGAGGTCGACAGGCAAACGCTGGTAGCGCGCCTGACCCGGTATAAGGAACGCTATACATCTGATGCAGTTGCTTTGAATGCTGTGCTGGATAATGCAGCTGAAACACCCGAATCAAACAGCTTGCCGCGACGTTTTATTATGTGGTTGGAGACTGCTGGCCCGGCATCATCTTAACCACGGTAAATTTTACGTCGTAACAGGCGAATCCAGAACGCCCCTTCCAGTAACATTCCCAGGACCAGCAGGACCACAGAACCGAGTAAAAACCCACCTAAATAACTACCTGCGGCGAGGAATAGAAACAGTAATAGTGCCCAGTGATGTTTTTGCAACTGCAGTTACCGGCTTTTATTCCGGCTGACAAAACGACGCTGGGGGCGTTGCGAGCTTTTTTTCTTTTGCGGCCGTTTTTGCCATTTTGCTTTGGCCGCCTGGGAGTGTGTGCCAATCGGTTTGAGGGTGATGCTGTGAGCCCTGGCAGGTATTTTTACTTCTTCCCGCAGCAGGTTATGGTCGCGCAGGGTGATATCGGTAAACATTCCGCGCTTAAGTTTGCTGGGCAGGAATACCGGTCCGTAACGTACCCTTTTCAGGCGACTGACTTCGAGATCCTGACTGGCCCATAAACGCCGCACCTCACGATTTCGACCTTCCATTACAACCACGTGGAACCAGAAATTTTCACCACTGTGACCGGCCCGCTGGATATCTGTAAAACGGGCAGGACCGTCATCAAGCTCTACACCGTCACGTAATTTTTGCATAACCTCATCGCTGACCTCGCCATGGATACGGCAGGCATATTCGCGATCGATGTTGCTGGAAGGGTGCATCATCTTATGTGCCAGTTCTCCGTCTGTTGTCAGCAATAATAACCCGGTAGTGTTAATGTCCAGCCTGCCTACAGCGATCCAGCGGGCGGTTTCAAGTTTCGGCAGGCGCTCAAATACTGTCGGCCGTCCCTGCGGATCTGAGCGGCTGGTGATTTCACCCAACGGTTTGTTATAGATTAGTGTGCGTTCGGGTGCGGATTGTGCGGCAACTTCCCAGTCATTTTCATAAAAGGTGATTTTGTCGCCAACTTTAACTTTAGCCCCCAGTACGGCTATTTTGCCATTTACCTGGACCTTGCCGGCATCAATTTCTTTATCCAGTCCACGGCGTGAACCCAGGCCCGCATTTGCCATGACCTTTTGCAGGCGTTCACCTGGATCGCTGCCATCGTCAGCGGTTGTGTTATCGGGTTTTGAAGTCTGTTTATTCATCTTTTTTTAACTCACTGGCAACGGTCGGTTCGGTATCGCTGTCCGTCCCGGGTTTATTTTCGATTTCATCTTCGGAGACTACAACACCTTCAGTTGCTGTTGTTGCAGTTTCAGTTTCAGTTTCTGTGCTATCGCCTGTTTCATCCCGTTGTTTGGCCCTTTCAGTACCTTCGAGGTCAAGCTCGGGCTCGAGATTGACCATCTCCTGGATCTCAGCGAGGTTCGGCAGGTCATCCAGGCTCTTCAGGTTGAAGTAGTCGAGGAAGGCTTTGGTTGTGCCCAGCAGGGCGGGTTTTCCGGGAACATCACGGTGGCCAATGACCCGGATCCAGTCACGTTCCTGCATGGTGCGGATAATACTGCTGGAGACGGAGACACCGCGAACATCTTCAATTTCACCGCGGGTAACTGGCTGGCGGTAAGCAATCAGGGCCAGGGTCTCTAACAGGGCCCGTGAGTAGCGTTGCGGTTTTTCAGTCCACATGCGTGAAATCCACAGGTGCAATGTTTGGCGAATTTGCAGGCGCCAGCCTGAAGCAACCTCAACCAACTCTATACCCCGGTTTTCACAATCTTCGGCCAGCAATGTAAGTGCCTGCTGGATTTCACTGCTTGCCGGGCGTTCAGTGTCCGTAAACAGGGAGCTGATCTGCACCATTGACAGGGGCTGGCTCGACGCTAACAGGGAAGCCTCGAGAATGTTCTTCAGGGTGTTAATGTCGATATTTTCTACGCTTTCGTCAGTACTCATTATTGCTGCTCATTCAATGGCGATCTAGTCGCTAGCGGCCAGGGATTTTACATATATTGTACCCAGTGGCTCATTCTGGACTATTTCCGCAAGTTGTTCCTTCAGTAATTCAAGCAGGGCCAGGAATGTCACAACCACACCCATTCGACCTTCTTTGGCAGTAAATAAATTATGGAACTCTGTGTAAGGTGTTTTTCGCAGGGCGGTGATAATTCGGGTCATTCTTTCTCGAACTGAAAGGGGTTCCATCTGGATCTGATGGCGATTAAATAACTCGGCCCGGTTGAGGACATCGGCAAGTGCGGTTAACAGTTCTTTTAAGTCGACCTCAGGGGGGATTCGGATGACATTACGGTCTTCTACCCAGGCGTTGGCAAGTGCGAAATCACGTTCATTTCGGGGTAGTTCATCCAGGTCTTCAGCGGCCTGCTTGAATTGCTCATACTCCTGTAGGCGGCGAATCAGTTCAGCCCGGGGATCTTCGTCTTCACCATCGTCACTGACTGCTCTTGGCAGCAGCATCCGTGATTTTATTTCAGCCAGGATAGCCGCCATGACCAGGTATTCAGCTGCCAGTTCGAAACGTATTTCTTTGAGCATTTCAATATAAGCAACATATTGCCTGGTGATTTCTGCAACGGGAATATCCAGGATGTCGAGGTTTTGACGGCGTATCAGGTATAACAGCAGATCCAGTGGGCCTTCAAAAGCATCGAGGATGACTTCGAGGGCATCAGGTGGAATATACAGATCCTGGGGCAGTTCGGTAATTGCTGAACCCTGGACTACCGCAAAAGGGATTTGAGCCTGGTGGGCAACCGCACCACTGGTTTCTTCAACGGCCGTTGGCTTCGAACCGGGATCGGCAGTTGCGGTATTGTTAGTGTTGCTATCTGACATCGGTAAAGTTTACCATGCTGTTCCATACCGAAAACATTTATTGGAGTAATTGATGGCAGCCAATTCAAAACGTATTGAGATGATCCAGGCTAAGATTGTAGCAGCACTGGATCCGGTTGAATTTGAAATTATTGATGACAGTGCCCGTCATGCCGGTCACGCAGGAGCGAGTACCGGACTGGGTCATTTTAAAGTTAAAATTGCCAGTTTGTCGTTTGCCGGTAAATCATCGATTCAATGCCATCGACTGGTTTACCAGGCTTTGGGGCAGATGATGGAAACAGATATTCACGCATTGAATATCCAGGTGAAAAACATCAAAGTAACCGGGGCTGACTGATTCGCCCCGGATAAATGCAGGATTCAATTTAGCGGCTCCGGTTTGTGAATGTCAGTCGCTTTGGATCCACCGCTAATAAACCTGGTAATTATTCGCGGTCAGCTGATAGTTCCGACATGCCAAGGATACTGTAGCCAGCATCAACGTAAGTAATCTCACCTGTTATGCCAGCTGCAAGGTCAGAGCATAAAAACGCTGCTGCATTACCAACATCTTCAGTGGTTACTGTACGCCGCAAGGGCGTAGTTCGGGTAACATAATCCAGCATTTTCCGCATGTTCCCAATCCCAGCTGCCGCCAGGGTTTTAATCGGGCCTGCAGATATCCCGTTGACCCGGGTTCCTTCGGGTCCAAGGCTCTGGGCCAGGTAGCGAACATTCGCTTCCAGGCTGGCTTTAGCCAGCCCCATCACATTGTAGTTGGGCATGGCCCGTACTGCCCCCAGGTAACTCAGGGTTAGAATGGAGCCATTACGGCCCTGCATCATCGGTCGAGCGGCCTTGGCCAGTCCTGCCAGGCTGTAACTACTGATCTCGTGGGCAATCCTGAAGCCTTCCCGGGTAACCGCATCGATATAATCGCCTACCAGTTCTTCCCGGGGAGCAAAACCAACGGAGTGGATCAGGATATCAAATTTATCCCAGTGCTCGCCAAGTGCGGAAAATGTGTTTTCTATTGCTTCATCGGTAGCGACATCACAGGGGATGACAATTTCAGAGCCGCACTGGCTGGCGATTTTTTCGACTCGGGATTTTAACCTGTCATTTTGATATGTAAATGCCAGTTCTGCACCTTGCTTGTGCATCGCTTCTGCAATGCCCCAGGCGATAGAGCGGGGTGATGCAACGCCAATAATCAGCGCGCGCTTGCCTTCAAGAAAACCCATATTTTGTATCCTCAATGTGCGGGTGTTGTCCGCGTTACGGTTATTAGTAAATTATTTCTTTTTACTCGCGATTGAATTGTAGCCTTTGACCGACATGCTGCTCAATGATTTGTTCACCATCCCAGAGCATTGCCCCGTTAATCCAGGTTGCTGCAATGCGGTGCTGGAATGCCATGCCTTCAAAAGGTGACCAGCCACAGCGGGATAATACCTGCTCTCGTCGGATCGCTGGGAAGTCGCCCTGTTGAACCAGTTGCAGATCTGCCCAGTAACCTTCCCGCAGGTAGCCCCTGTCTTTTACCTGGAAGCGTTCGGCAACCCGGTGGGAGGTCAGGTTGACAATTTGTTCAATACTAAACCCATCCCGGTTAACCAGTTCCAGGGCGGCAGGCATGGCCCACTGGACCAGGGGCAGGCCGGCAGGTGCGCTGAAATAGTCACCGGATTGTTTTTCTGCCAGGGTGTGCGGTGCATGATCAGTGGCGATGACATCAATCCTGCCGGTGCGCAATGCCTCGATGATGGCAGCCCGGTCTGCAGCTGTCTTAATTGCCGGGTTGCATTTGATCAGGTCGCCGAGGCGTGAATAATCCCTGTCATCGAAATGCAGGAAATGTACACAGGCTTCGGCGGTAATGTTTTTATCCGCAAGTGCGGCATCACTAAAAGAATCGGCTTCCTCCTGCGTGGAAATATGCAGGATGTGTAACTGGGCGCTGTGTTTATTCGCCAGGCGGGTTGCCAGTTTGGTCGATTTTATACAGGCTTCACGACTACGGATCAGGGGGTGCTGTTCAATAGGTATATCGCGACCCCATTTCTGCATGGCCTGCTCCAGGTTGCGGGCAATTGTAGGGCTATCTTCGCAATGGGTGGCAATAATACAGGGGGCTTCAGTAAAGATTTTTTCCAGGGTCTGCTCGTCATCTACCAACATATTTCCGGTGGATGCACCCATGAATATTTTAATTCCACAAGCTGATTGAGGATCCAGCCTGCGGATATCATCAATATTGTCGTTGGTGGCACCCAGGTAAAACGAATAGTTTGCCAGCGAATTGCCGGCGGCAATGTCAAATTTTTCTTCGAGGCGAAATTTATTGGTTGTCTGCGGGTCTGTGTTGGGCATCTCCATAAAGCTGGTAATGCCGCCGGCGACCGCAGCCCGGGATTCGCTATGGATATCACCTTTGCGCGTCAGGCCGGGTTCGCGAAAGTGCACCTGGTCGTCGATCATTCCGGGCAGCAGCCAGCCGCCCCCGGCATCTATAACCTGTGTTTTATCATCAATTGCGCTGATCTGGCCGGCAATTTTCTCTATTCGACCATCACGGATGAGCAGGTCGGCTGCTATCTGCTGATTTTCATTGACCAGAAGGGCGTTGGTAATAAGTGTGGTTTTTGGCATAGTTAACCTTCAGATTCAGGGTTCAGGGCTCAGGGTACTGGATCGTGACCACCTTTGCACAGTGGCTGGCAGCGTAACAGGCGTTTAATGGCCAGCCAGCTACCTTTAATGGCACCATAACGTTCGATTGCCTCAAGCGCATACTGGGAGCAACTGGGCGTAAACCTGCAATGGGGACTGAGCATCGGGCTGATCCAGCGGCGATAACCGCGAATCAGGCTTTGTAATATGCGTTTTAACATCCAGACTCCGGTTGTGGATAATGCAAACAGGCTTAATATGCAAATTTTACTCTAAAAGGAGGACTTTTGAGTGAAAAATACTTGCGCCTTCTGGCCAGTTAAGTTATAACAGCCTGCAATTTTGATATTATCTTGCACCTAAAATAATAAACTCAATAAAAACAACGAGATAATAATTTTAAAAATATTTTCAGCAATTTACTGCTGTGGAGACTAGTACCAGAATGAATGAGATTAAAATTACTTTACCGGCAGGTTACAAGCCTAAGGCAAGTGAAGAATATATGAGTGCTGAGCATCTCGAATATTTTCGCCAGAAACTCTGTCAGTGGCGCAATGAACTGGAAGAAGAGTCGCAGCAGACGATCAATAACCTCAAGGGTGAAGTTCGTGATGTAGGGGATGAGGCGGAACGGGCAACCCGTGAAACTGAAAATAGCCTGGAACTGCGTACCCGGGATCGCTACCGCAAGTTGTTGAATAAAATCAGCAAGGCGCTTGATCGTGTCGATGATGCCAGTTACGGCTATTGCGACGAAACCGGGGAAGATATCGGTCTGGCCAGACTGGAAGCAAGACCCATTGCAACGCTTTGCCTGGATGCCCAGGAGCGTTGGGAAATCCGGCAGAAACAGATGGGCGATTAAGTTCATCTGGTCTATTGAATAGTTGGTGGCCATCTCCAGGCCACTCTATCCCGTCAACCGGGGCCTCAGCCCCAGCCTGGCTAAATTTTTGTGAGATTGAGTATTTTCCACTAATAGCGGAAAAATAGTTGGGTAATTGTTAAAAATTTGCTAAACTAGACGCTGTGAAACTGATGTATCCACATTTAGAGGGGGAGCTTCGGTTAGCACCCTGGAATTTATTTACTTAAAAAGTGAGAAAAATTGTGAAAACAAAAGCCCTTTTAACATTATCTGCACTAGCTATGCTGGCAGGCTCCGTACAGGCTGGCGAGTATACCGATGGCCGTATTTATGGCGGTGTTTCCGGTGGGATTTACTTCCTGGATGACGATCGTCGCACAAACGATGATGGCCTTATCTATGGATTTAACCTTGGTCGTTTCTTTACTGAAAACCTGAGTTTCGATGTTGAATATACCGAGTTCCTGAATGATCCACAGTTTGATCAGAGTGTAATCCTCGAAAATAACCTGAGAGGCGCAACCACAAGATATACCATGCATGATATATCCTTGATGGGTCGTTACCACTTCGGTGAAGATGACGGTTTCCGTCCTTATGTTGCCTTTGGTATTGGTGCAACCAAACATGACCACGTACTGGATCGCGCTACTGATATGAGTGCAACCCTGGGTCTTGGCTTCCAGAGTGACTGGGGCGCGCGCGGCCACTGGTTTGCTCGTGTAGAAGCTGATTACCGCTATGTTGGTGATGACAGTTCCCTGTTGGCAGAAGACAGCTATGGCGATGTCCTGTTGAAAGCCAGCTTGAACTATAAATTTGGTGCGGATCCTCGCCCACCTGTTGTAATAGCTGAAGCTGTTGCCGTAGATGGCGATGCAGATGGTGACGGCGTACCTGATAGCCGCGACCGCTGCCCGAACACTCCGGCAGGCGTTGCAGTTGACCAATATGGCTGTTCACTGGACAGCGATGGTGACGGCGTACCTAACTCTCGCGACAAATGCCCTGACACACGTGCCGGCGCAGTAGTTGATCTTGACGGTTGCGAAATTGAAGCGGTAATTGACCTGCGCAATGTTAACTTCGAGTTTGATAGTGCTACATTGAAAACAAGCGCAACTGAAAAACTTGATACAGTATCTGAATTGCTTGCATCTCACGGTTCTGTTGTTGTAGAAGTAGCTGGTCACACTGATAGTGTTGGTCCGGAAGATTACAACCAGGGTTTATCAGAGCGTCGTGCTAACAGCGTGCGTGATTACCTGATTGCTAAAGGCATTAGTTCAGACCGCATGAGCGCTAAAGGTTATGGCGAAGCCCGTCCAGTCGGAACCAACGACACCAAGGATGGCCGCGCTGCAAACCGTCGTGTAGAGCTGATTGTTCTTGATCGCTAAGTTCGACTAGTCACACGCAAGACTAAAAAGCCCCGCCAATGGCGGGGCTTTTTTTTGCCCGGTAAATTGTTTTGATAATTGGTATAGCGGAAGACTGTAGATACTCTGTTAAACCGCAAGTCTTAATCATAAGCTCATGATAGATTTTCTCTATTATGAGTCACTTGCTGGCAAACGG
>JADFVZ010000017.1 GCA_015222805.1 Pseudomonadota bacterium | reverse complement strand
TTTGCCAGTTTGGCTGCCGTTACATCCATAACCCCTGAGAGCGGGATTCCCAGATGGGCATAACCCGGGCGTCCCATATCCTGGAAGGTGCTGAACAAACCCGGATTGAGTATCGTCAGGCTCAAGAATCACCCTCGTTATCAAAATGGTTAAATTCTTCCAGGCTGATAGGCTGGAAGCTGATCTTATCCATAGCCTGTATTTTTATCGGCTGTTTATCCGACCAGTCAAGCAAGCGGACAGGAGTACGTCCGATTACATGCCAACCTCCAGGACTTGAAATGGAATACAGTCCACACTGGTTTCCGGCAATCGCAACACTACCTGCGGGCAGGCGAACAGCCGGTGTGGTTTTCCTTGGCAGCACCAGGCGTTGGTCCAGCTTATCCAGGTACATAAAACCCGGCAGGAAGCCCAGCATGCTTAACAGGTACTCCCTGTCGCTGTGAATTTGAATCAGCTTTTCCAGATTAAGTTTGCTGGTAAGCAAAACTGCCTCGAGGTCTGGGGCAATTTCGGGGTGGTAACAGACAGGAATAAAGTGAGTTTTTACCGGGCGGGATAGTGACTGGAGCGTATTGTTGACCTTACTCAGGGAGTGATGAAGTTGCTCCCATGCTTGTACCGGGGAAGAAAATGCCAGCATCAGGGTGGTTTTGGCAGGCACTGCATTGATCTGATTTGGAAGTGGAACCTGCCGTAGTTTATCGGCAAAAGCATGGATATGGGCAAGCATGGCTAGCTCAGTAGTAGCGGTAAAGTCGATCAGTATAGAGCAGTCGCCATTCTGCCGAAAACCCTTAATCCCGACTTTTGACGAAGGCTGTTCCATTAGGTATTGACTGCCCTGATTTCCACCTGCTTGCCAGCCAGAAAAATAGCCAGGTTATTAGCTATTTCCACAGCGCCGGGGCTGTCGCCGTGCAGGCATATAGTGTCACAGTTAAGGCTTATCTCCAGCCCGTCAACACTGACGACTGAGCCTCTGATAATCATCTGTAATGCCCTTGGTAAAACCTGTTTCGGGTCAGTAATCACTGCATTCGGCTGCGACCTTGGAAGCAACTGGCCATTGGATTGATAGGCTCTGTCGATAAAAGCCTCATGAGCAAAAGCCAGTTTGTGTTGACTTGCTGCCTGTTCCATTTTTGAGTTCGCCAACCCATAAAAAATCAATCCCGGATCAACTTCAACAATACTTTCAGCAATACAGCTTGCCAGTTCAAAATCGGTGGCTGCGGCATTGTATAAAGCCCCATGCGGTTTTACATGATGAAGTGCGCCACCCTCACTGGCAGCAATGTCTTGCAGCTGGCTGATCTGCTGACACAGCTCCTCCTGTAACTTTTCAAGTGGTATCTGCAGCTGTACTCGGCCAAAGTTTTTCCGGTCGTTATACGCAGGGTGGGCGCCAATCGCTACATTATGAACCAGGGCCAGGCGAACACACTCACGCATGGTTTTCGGGTTACCCGCGTGAAAACCGCAGGCAATATTACAGGAACTGATATACGGCATGATTTGCGCATCATTACTTAAGGAATCGGTTTCAATTCCTTCCCCTAGATCACAATTGATATCAATCCGATACATCAGAAAGCAGACCAGAGTGATTTGGCACTCAACACCAGTGTCACCAGGATAACTATCAGGCCGAGCAGGTTATGTAGTAGTGTATTTTTATATTTACCCAGCAGTTCAGACTGATTCATAACATACAGCAGGAAACCCGCCATCAACGGTAACAGGATACCGTTGGCTATTTGTGCAAACCAGATAATGGTAATGGGTCGATAGCCTGAACTTGCCAGGCTGAAACCAATAATCAATACAATCAGCCAGATTATTCTGAAACGCTTAGATTTTAAATCCGTCGACCAACCGAGAATACCCGAAATGGCATACGCCGCTGCCAGTGGTGCAGTAACAGCCGATGAAATCCCGGCAGCAAACAGGCCAAGGCCCATGCTGATCCGTGCCCAGGAGCCGAGCAGCGGTTCAAGTTGAATCGACATATCAGCGGCCGAGTTAATCTGAATCTGGGTATTAAAAAATGCCGCTGCTGCTGTGGATATAACTGCAATAGACAACAAACCACCCAGACCGATAGAAAAGTAAATATCTTTCCTGACTTTTGGCAGGTCATCAGCTGAATGCCATCGGTTACTGACAAACGACGAATGCAGGAAAAGGTTATAGGGAACCACCGTAGTTCCGATCAGTGCGACTACTGTCAACAATGCACCTTCCGGCAGCGAGGGCAACACCCCGGTAAATAATGCCGACAGGTCAGGTTTTGTCAGTATGAAGGTAGAGAAAAACGCCAGGCTCATCAAAAACACCAGTGCCAGCAGGGCTTTTTCCAGGATTTTATAACTGCCGCTGAACAAAGCAGCGAATGTAATCAGGGAAATCAACAATGGCCAGGAAAGCGAAAGCTCTGGGAAAAGTGCGTCCAACCCCAGGCTGGCACCGGCAATATTCCCGCCCTGGTAGGCACTGTTACCGATAAAAATAGCGACCGTTACCAACACAAAAACACTATAGCGAACCAGCGGCTGGACCAGTACTTGCCTTAATGTTTCACCTAAACCTTGTTGTGCCACGACACCCAGTCGGGCGGCCATTTCCTGCAGCACAATGCAGGCGGCCACAGAAAAAACCAGTGCCCAGATCAGTGCATAACCAAAATTTGCCCCGGCCAGGGTACAGGTAGTGACTGTGCCGGGACCGATAAAGGCGGCAGCGACCAGGACTGCCGGCCCGATTGAAAGTTTCTTAAATATCATTCGGGCATTATTGCAGAATTACGCGTGGGCATAAATGCCCACCCTACGATTGGGGATTTGATAATATAGGCAGATACTCGTAACAAACATCAAACAGGCACCTAATCTATGTCGGATCTCAGCTTAAGCTTCCCCGGCCACGAACAAATCCCTTTACGCGAATACGCTGAAAAAGCTTATCTCGACTACTCCATGTACGTGGTTCTTGATCGCGCCCTGCCTTTTGTCGGCGATGGCCTCAAACCAGTTCAAAGGCGTATTGTTTTCGCCATGTCGGAACTGGGTTTATCGGCTAAATCCAAACATAAAAAATCCGCACGCACCATTGGTGATGTTATCGGCAAATACCATCCGCACGGAGATTCGGCATCTTATGAAGCCATGGTGCTGATGGCGCAGCCATTCTCCTACCGCTACCCGTTAGTGGATGGCCAGGGAAACTTCGGCTCACCCGATGACCCCAAATCTTTTGCGGCAATGCGTTATACCGAATCCCGGTTGACCGCCTACTCTAAATCTTTGCTGCAGGAACTGGGCCAGGGTACCGTCGACTGGCAGCCAAATTTTGACGGCACTATGAAAGAACCCACCATGCTGCCGGCGCGTTTACCGAATGTATTACTTAACGGCACCATGGGCATTGCGGTTGGCATGTCGACCGACATTCCATCGCACAACCTGAATGAGGTGGTTAGTGCCTGCATCCGCCTGCTGGAAAATTCACGGACCACTGTGGATGAACTGTGTGAGCATATTCCCGGCCCAGACTACCCAACCGAAGCTGAAATCATAACCCCTGCAGATGAGATTCGAAAAATCTATACCACCGGCAACGGCGGCCTGCGTATGCGTGGAATATATGAAAAAGAAAATGGTGATGTAATAGTAACTGCCCTGCCACACCAGGTTTCCGGTGCAAAAATACTGGAACAGATTGCCGCGCAAATGCGGGCTAAGAAACTACCTATGGTCGAAGACCTGCGCGATGAATCAGATCACGAAAATCCGACGCGCCTGGTGATCGTGCCGCGCTCAAACCGGGTCAATATAGAACAATTGATGAACCACCTGTTCGCAACGACCGATATGGAGCGTACCTATCGGGTCAACCTCAATGTTATCGGCATCAATGGCAAACCCGGGGTCCGCAACCTCAAGCAAATCCTCAGTGAGTGGCTGCAATTCCGATTGCAGACAGTTACCCGGCGACTGGAATTTCGTCTCGATCAGGTGGTTGATCGCCTGCATATCCTTGAAGGCCTGTTAATCGCCTACCTGAATATCGACGAGGTCATTCATATTATCCGTACGGAAGACGAACCCAAACAAGTAATGATGCAGCGCTTTGAGCTCACCGGCACCCAGACCGATGCCATCCTCGACCTGAGGCTGCGCTACCTCGCCAAACTGGAAGAATTCAAACTCCAGGGCGAGCACGATGAACTGGATGAAGAACGCCAGAAACTGGAGCTAACACTGGGCTCCAAACAGCGAATGAAAACCCTGATTAAAAAAGAGCTGCTGGCCGATGCAGAACTGTATGGCGATGCCCGCCGTTCACCGATTGTTGCCCGCAACAATGCACAGGCATTGAATGAAGCCGATTTACTCACTTCAGAACCGGTAACTATTGTCCTTTCCCAGTCGGGTTGGGTACGCGCTGCGAAAGGGCATGAAATTGATCCACAAAGTCTCAACTACCGTTCAGGTGATGAATACCAGCACTCGGCGCGTGGACGTAGTAATCAGTTGGCAGTTTTCCTCGACAGCAGCGGGCGGGCTTATTCACTCTCAGCACATAACCTGCCCTCTGCCCGCTCCCTGGGTGAGCCACTGACCAAACCTTTCTCTCCTCCGGAAGGGAGTCAATTCCTCTCGGTGATTGCCGCAGATCCGACAAACAAAGTCGTTCTCGCAAGCAACTATGGTTATGGTTTTGTAACCGCCACAGAAAACCTTTACGGTAAAGTTAAAGCGGGCAAGCGTGTTTTGAGCTTACCGGCAGGATCTGTTCCACTGACACCAGCATTGGTGAGTGACTA
>JADFVZ010000109.1 GCA_015222805.1 Pseudomonadota bacterium | reverse complement strand
TTTAAGCATTTTTTCCACGGCATGCTGGAGCGCGGGGTTTACCTGGCGCCGTCTGCCTATGAGGCCGGGTTTATGTCCCAGGCGCATACGGATCAGTTGATTGATGAAACTATCGCTGCTGCAGCAGCCTGTTTCCGAGAATTGTGATGGAAATTTTCAGGGTATTCCAGGTAGAAGCGGCGCACCATTTGCCGAATGTACCCGAAGGTCACAAATGCGCCCGGCTGCACGGTCATTCTTTTCGAATTGAAGTGCATATTTCCGGTGATGTTGGTGAACAAAGCGGCTGGGTACTGGATTTTGCCGAGCTAAAACAGGCATTCCAGCCATTGTACGACCGCCTTGATCATCATTACCTCAACGAGATTGAAGGCCTTGAAAACCCGACTTCCGAGAACCTGGCCCGCTGGATCTGGCGTGAACTGCAACCAGCACTGCCTAACCTTAGCAAAGTGATTGTGCAGGAAACCTGCAATGCCGGCTGCATATATCGGGGTAGCTAACAGTTTTCCGAAACTAAAATAAAAAAAACCGAAGCCGTTGCCAGCTTCGGTAGAATATCCCGTAACGGAGAGTCTCAATATGAGATTCAGCACCGGAACATTGAGTTAACTGCCCCAGTGGTAGAGAGTTTAGCCCGCAACCAGGTGTTGCAACATGATCTGGATCAGTATTTCGTCTTGCCATGCCTGTAAACCATCAAGCTTCACTTAAATTGATCTTTATCAAGTGCATGCACCCTTTAAGGAGCTATATTCTCGGACCTAGACAAATTATTTTTTATAAAAATCATGAAAACAGTACTGGAAACAACTAACTTTGATGCGGGTTTGATTCGTAAATACGATAAACAGGGTCCCCGATACACCTCCTATCCGACAGCGGTACAATTTAATGACAGCTTCGATATCCCCAGCTATGAGCAACAGGTTCAACTCAGCAATGAAGAGTTGATTCCGCGCCCGCTGTCACTATATATACATATTCCGTTTTGCCATGAGCTGTGTTACTACTGCGGCTGCAACAAGAAAGTTACCCAGCATCCGGAGCAGGCGATTCCGTACCTGCGGGCGCTTTATCGGGAAATTGAACTGCAGGCACAGCTGTTTGACCATGACCGAAAAGTTGTACAGCTGCATTTTGGCGGCGGTACCCCGACCTACCTGACAGACCTCCAGTTAACCGAGTTGATGGCGCATTTGCGCGAGCATTTTAATATGCCCGCATGTGATGAACATGAATGGTCGATTGAAATCGACCCGCGCACCATGGATGAAAACCGGATCGACCTGCTCGCCGACCTGGGTTTTAACCGCATGAGCCTGGGAATTCAGGATTTTAATCCCATTGTTCAAAAAGCTGTAAATCGCATCCAGAGCCCGGAACAGACCGAAGCACTGATGATTCGTGCGCGCGAGCAGGGTTTTCAATCCATTTCGGTGGACTTGATCTACGGCTTGCCACATCAAACTGTTACCAGCTTTAATCAGACCCTTGATACGGTAGTTGCGATGCGCCCGGATCGCCTGTCGATCTATAACTACGCGCACTTACCCGAACTATTCCGTGCCCAGCGGCTGATCAAAGCTGAAGACCTGCCAACCGCTGAAACCAAGCTGGCAATGTTCGGCGAAACCATTGAACGCCTTGGCGCCGCCGGCTACCGTTATATCGGCATGGACCACTTTGCCCTCGAAACCGATGAGCTGTGCATTGCCCAGGATGAGGGTACATTGCAGCGTAATTTCCAGGGTTATTCCACCATGGCCCGCTGTGATCTGGTCGGCCTGGGTGTCAGCTCCATTGGCCAGGTGGGTGACTGTTACTCCCAAAACCAGAAAATAATCGCCGACTACCAGAATGGCCTGGAAAAAAACCAGCTGCCCATTGCCAGGGGTTTGGTCATGCACGATGAAGACCGGCTGCGGCGGGCTGTTATCCAGCAGGTCATGTGCCAGGACCGACTGGATTTTAATGATTTTTCCCATAAGTACCACATCCACTTCCGCAAACATTTTGCGATAGAACTGGATTTACTTAAGGTTCAGGCGGCTGATGGCCTGATTAAGCTGGCCGATGATTACCTTGAAGTGACCCCGCGCGGGCGTCTGCTGTTGCGTTCAATTGCCATGGTTTTTGACCAATACCTGCATCATTCGGGCAATACCACACGCTTTTCCAAGGTGATTTAAGCCGTATTGAGGGCAATATAAGCATAAAGTCGTAGAAATAATCTGCCATAATTTTTGTGCCCGGGGCATTTGTAGCATAAAATGACGTCTGGTCAGTACGAACTCACTTATTATGGTAGATCAGCGATTGGTACAGAAGGCAACAGCAAGCGGGCAAAAGCCCAGGACCCCCGGGCAAAGTAACCCTGTACTCACTTCGGTATCCCATGTTGCCTGCACAAAATGCGGCCTGGGCAAGCTTTGCCTGCCGGCGAGCATGAATCAGCCACAGGTTGAAACCTTCGAAAAAATAGTACATAAATCCCGACCACTGCATAACGGTGACCACCTGTTCCGTGTAGCTGATGACTTTTCTGATATCTATGCCGTTCGTTCCGGTTGCTTTAAAACCTATGTTGTTGATGCCGCCGGGCGTGAACAGGTGCTGGGTTTCCACCTCGCCGGTGAGTTACTTGGCCTGGATGCAATTTACCAGGGCGCCCATGTAAGCAATGCGGCAGCGCTGGGGACCAGCAGTGTGTGTAAGTTGCAATATAACGACGTCACCACCCTGGCCCAGCAAATTCCAGAACTGCAAAACCACATGTTCCGTCTGTTGAGCCGCCGCATTTCAGACCTCTCGGCCGCTGCAGCAGATCATACGGCCGATGAACGCATGGCTGCTTTCCTGCTGGGACTGGCTGCCCGCTTCAAAGCGCGCGGTTATTCTTCCAAAGAATTCAACCTCGCCATGTCGCGTGCCGATATTGCCAACTACCTGCGACTGGCAACAGAGACTGTCAGCCGGGTGTTGGCGCGGTTCCAGAAAAAGAGCCTGATCAAGGTCGATCGCAAACTGGTTGAATTGCTCGACAAAGAAGCGTTGTGTAAAACCGCCGGAACCGCCGCCTGGTGTGGCTGCGATGCCAGGGACATGGAGCTGTAACCCGGGCTTTAGGATCAGCCTGATTTTAAATTCCCAACCAGCGATAAGAATAAAGAGATTTTAACAGGGCTTTCATGAAAAAAACTGATATTAGCAACCCCGATTACTTCCACAAAGTAGTCGACTGCCAGTGGGCCTGTCCCGCACATACCGATGTTCCCGAATACATTCGCCTGATTTCCCAGGGGCAGTATACCGATGCCTATATGGTTAATCGACACAGTAATGTATTCCCCGGAATCCTTGGACGCGTCTGCGATCGCCCCTGTGAACCGGCTTGCCGTCGCGGCAGGGTGGAAGAGCAGCCGGTAGCAATATGTCGCCTAAAGCGCGTTGCCGCCGACCATAAAGACGATATCCAGGAACACCTGCCCGCAATTCCCGCTGAAAAAAACGGCTTTAAAATAGCCCTGGTTGGAGCTGGCTGCGCCTCCCTGGCCGTGGCCAATGACCTGATGCCACTGGGTTATGAGTGCACCATCTTCGAAGCGCAGGAAGTTCCCGGTGGCCTGATGCGTTACAACATTCCTTCCTTCCGCCTGCCGGCTGAAGTCCTGGATGAAGAAATTAATAATATCGTCAATATGGGTGTCGACCTGCGCCTGAATACGCCGGTTGAAAGCCTTAGCGCCCTGTTGAATGAGGGTTACGACGCAGTTTTTGTCGGCTCCGGTGCCCCCAAAGGCAAAGACCTGGTGCTACCCGGACGGGAAACAGACGAAAACCTGCATATTGGTATCGACTGGTTAAAATCAGTAGCATTTAAGCATATCGAAAGTATTGGTGAACGGGTATTGATTATCGGTGTGGGCAACACCGCCATGGACTGCTGTCGCAGTTCGTTGCGGCTGGGTGCGAAAAACGTCAAAGTGATGGCGCGTAAACCTCGCGAGTTCTTCAAGGCTTCTGACTGGGAGCTGGAAGATGCCGAAGAAGAAAATGTCGAAATAGTGGTAAATCACTCACCCCGCGAGTTCGTTATCGAGAACGGCAAGCTCACCGGTATGGTTTTCGACCTGATGCAATATGATATCGACGGCAACGGCCAGATCGCCAAAGCCTGGAGCAATGGTGAGGTCACCATTCCCTGCGATGATGTCATTTTGGCAATTGGCCAGGAAAACGCTTTTCCCTGGATCGACAAGGCCGCCGGCATAAAATTTAATAAATGGGATGAACCGGAAGTAGATAAAACCACCTTCCAGTCCAATGTCGAAGGTGTTTTCTTCGGCGGAGATGCGGCTTTTGGCCCTAAAAACATCATCTGGGCAGTAGAACACGGCCACCAGGCCGCTATTTCTATTCACCAGTATTGCCAGAAACTACCTGTAACAGACCGCCTGCCGGACCTGGTGAACCTCAACACCCAGAAAATGGGCATGCACGAATGGAGCTTTCCCAATCAGTTCAACCCGGCACACCGCTCACAAATGCGGCATGTCGACCTGGTCAATCGCTTTAAGGACCTGGATACCGAAGTCGAGTTGGGCTTTGACGCCGAACAGATGGCAACCGAAGTTGAGCGCTGCCTGAACTGTGATGTACAAACGGTTTTCACCGAGGACCTGTGCATAGAATGCGATGCCTGCATCGATATTTGCCCCACCAACTGCATTACCTTTACCAATAATGAAGACAATGAAGAAGTCCTGCGCAAAAAACTGAAAGCGCCAGCTGAAAACCATGAGCAGGCCCTGTATATTTCCGGCGCCCTGCCGCAAACACAAAGAATCATGATCAAAGATGAAAACCTTTGCCTGCATTGCAGTCTTTGTGCCGAACGCTGCCCTACCGCAGCCTGGGATATGCAAAAATCCCTTCTTACCCACCCACACGCCCAAAATGAGACCCAACCATGTCAGACACGCAAAGCCGGGTAAATGACTTTGTTTTAAAGATCGCGACCGTCAACGGTACAGGTTCCGCCAGTGCCAACGGACTGCTGATGAAAGCCATTTTCCGCTCCGGGGTTCCTGTAAGCGGTAAAAACCTGTTTCCATCCAATATCCAGGGCTTGCCTACCTGGTATGAAATCCGCGCCAACGATGAGGGCTGGAACGGCCGCTCCGAGCGGGTTGATTTGATGGTGGCAATGAACGCTCAAACCTACCAGAAAGACCTGGCAGCAGTGAGTCCCGGCGGTTACCTGCTGTATGACAGCACCTGGCCCCGGGAAAAAAGCCTGCACCGTGATGACATTACTACCGTTGGCGTACCTTTCGCAAAACTGGTCAACGAACATTTTGCCAACGCCCGCATCCGCATCCTGATGAAAAACATCGCCTATGTCGGTGCCGTTTGTGCATTCCTGAATATCGATCTGGAAATCGTCAAAACCCTGCTGGAAGAAATATTTGCCAGCAAACCCAAACTGGTTGGCGGTAACCTCGAGGCCATCAAGCTGGGCCATGACTACGTTTGCGAACATTATTCATACCCGCTGGCTTTTCATATTGAAGCCAGGGAAAAACTGGATCACTCCATTATCATCGATGGTAATACTGCTACCGGCCTGGGCTGTGTTTATGCCGGCGCTACGGTCGGCGCCTGGTATCCCATTACCCCATCCACCGGGGTCATGGATAGTTTTAAAAAGTTCTGCCAACAGTTCCGCACTACCGAAGAGGGTAAAAACCGCTATATCATCATGCAAGCCGAAGATGAGCTGGCCGCTGCCGGTATGGCCATTAGCGCCAACTGGGCAGGAGCCAGGGCGTTTACGCCAACATCCGGCCCGGGCATTTCGTTAATGAGCGAGTTTATCGGCCTGGCTTACTATGCCGAAATTCCCTGCGTATTTATTAATGTACAACGCACCGGGCCTTCTACCGGCATGCCCACACGCACCCAGCAATGTGATTTGATGTTATGTGCCTTCGCTTCCCATGGTGATACCCGGCATCCTTTCCTGCTGCCGAAAGATCCCGGTGAGTGTTTCCATATGGCGATTCAGTCCTTTGACCTGGCTGAACGCCTGCAAACACCCGTGTTCATGCTTAGTGACCTGGATATCGGCATGAACGACTGGATGGTTGATGAAATCAAGTTTGATGACAACTATGTCCCCGACCGCGGTAAAGTCCTCACTGATGAAGACCTTGAAAAAGTAGAGGATTTTTACCGTTATGATGACGTTGATGGCGACGGTATCCCTTACCGTACCTATCCCGGCAGTAGCCGCAAAGGTGTATATTTTGTCCGTGGCTCCGGGCACAACCGGTTCGGTGGCTATACCGAAGACAGCGATGAATACCTGGAAGTCGTTGATCGTTTACTGGTGAAGTGGAAGACGGCAAAATCACTGATGCCGGCACCCATACTACAGCCCGCCACAGAAGCAACCAGGATCGGCATGATCGCTTACGGCAGCTCCGACGGTGCAGCTCGTGAGGCACTGGCCTGCCTGGCGGCCGAAGGCATCCATATAGATTACATGCGCATACGCGCATTGCCCTTCAACCAGGACCTGGTCGATTTTCTCGACAGTCACGACAATGTGCTGGTGGTTGAACAAAATCGAGATAGGCAGATGCGCTCCCTGATCGAGCTTGAAACCGCCTCACGCGCAAGTGCCCTGCACTCTGTGCTCTACTATGCCGGGATGCCTATCTCCGCTGAAAGCATTTACCAGGGTGTTAAGCAACAACTCAAGACGGAGGTCATAGCATGACTTACATGGCCAAACCAAAAGTTGATTTTCCCGGGCTGGCTAAGAACAAACTTGGCCTGAGCATTCGTGATTACGAAGGGGTGTTATCCACCCTCTGTGCAGGTTGCGGACATGATTCCATTACTGCCGCTATTGTGCAGGCATTCTGGGAGCTGGATACCCGACCGGAGGAAGTCATTAAGATCTCCGGTATCGGCTGCTCCAGTAAAACACCTGCCTATTTCCTCAGCGGTTCGCATGGTTTTAACTCAGTACATGGGCGCATGCCCTCTATCGCCACCGGCGCCATGGCCGCCAACCGTAATTTTTATTGCATCGGCCTTTCCGGCGATGGTGATTCATTGTCTATCGGCATGGGCCAGTTTGCCCATGTTATTCGCCGTAACCTGAATATGTTGTACATCATCGAAAATAATGGTGTTTACGGTTTAACCAAGGGTCAGTTCTCGGCCGCCGCCGACCCCGGAACCATCAGTAAAAAAGGTGAGGTTAACGACCTGCAGGCCATTGATCCGGTAGCCACCGCAATAACCCTGGGCGGTAGTTTTGCCGCGCGCGGCTTCTCTGGCGACAAAGACCAGTTGGTACCACTGATCAAGGCGGGCCTCAAACATCGCGGATGTGCCATCCTCGATGTGATTTCACCCTGTGTAACCTTTAATAACCACGTAGGATCGACTAAAAGTTATGAGCATGTGCGTGAGTTCTACCACCCGGCGATCCATACTGACTTCGTGCCGCCAAGTGAAGAAATCCGTACCGCTTACAATGAGGGTGAAGCCATGCCGGTTGAATTGCACGACGGCACCACCCTGGTACTGAAAAAAATCAACGGCGATTACGACCCTACTTCACGGCAAAAATCCCTGCACTACCTGGAAAAGCACCGTCTTGAGCGCCAGATTGTAACCGGGTTGTTGTATGTCAATGAGGACCTGCCAACCATGCACCAGGCGTCAGGAACAATTGCCGAATCACTGGTACATGCTGACTACAAAGACCTCAACCCCGGCAGTGAAGCCTTAATCAAGCTACAGGAAAAAATGCGTTAAGGGACCCAACACACCAACACCCTGAAGATCAAAACCCTGGGTTGCCGCCTCCGCGGGAATAACGCATGTTAATCCCGGGATGAGGTTAAAAAAACCACATCATCTCGGGGCGGCGAGTAACCGAACCCGTGATCCAGTTGTTTTACCCCCGTCAAGAACTGAACCACTTCTACAGAACACCATCAAGACCACCGCAAAATCGGTATAAGCACTGTTCTTATCAACTGAACTGATTAACCGTTTTTAGGTCAGACAGCTGAATTAAGTGTTAAAGTGCTGTTTCTGCGCTAAAAAGGCAGCCAGGATTTAATAATGAGTAAAAACAAAAAATCAAACCACCACAGCCTCTACGACCTGCGTGAAGAGATTGCCAATGCCGCAACCCATGGGATTGGTGCCATCCTGGGCATCACCGCACTGGTGCTGCTGGTGATCATGGCGGTAACCCAGCAGGACGGTATGCGCCTGGCTGCCGCGATTACTTATGGCAGTAGCCTGATTTTGCTCTACCTGGCATCCACCCTTTATCACTCTGTTCCCGGCAAGCGGGCCAAACTGTTTTTTAAAAAACTTGACCATGCCGCTATCTATGTCCTGATTGCCGGCACCTACACCCCGGTATTATTAATCAGTATGCAAGGTGCCTGGGGCTATACCCTGATGGCTATTGTCTGGAGCATTGCAGTATTCGGTGTCTGTTTTAAGTTTTTCTTCCACGATCGCTTTGAAAAATTATCCCTGTTCAGTTATATCGCTATGGGCTGGATCGTAATTTTTGCTGCCTCTGAACTGATTGTCAAAGTCCCTGCAGGCGGCCTTGTTTTCCTGTTGGCCGGCGGACTAGCTTATACGCTGGGCACTATTTTTTATGCCAATGACCGGATCCCTTACAACCACGCTATCTGGCATTTGTTTGTGCTCGCCGGCAGCGTATTACACTTTGTCGCCATTTATAGTTACATCATGCCAGCATCAACCAACCTGAGTTAACCATGGAAAAGCGCCTGATTGAACTTGAGTCCCGCCTGGCCTTCCAGGACGATACAATAGAAAGCCTGAACGATGCCGTTATTCGGCAACAGCAGCAAATAGAGCGCCTCGAAATTATCAGTAACACATTGGCCGAGCGCTTGCGCGGCCTTTCCGAGACGGCGGGTTCAGACCAGGGACCGGAACACGAAGTACCCCCGCATTATTGACAGGAATAACCGCTGTTATAGCTTTTTTCAAACCACCGACTCACTCCAAAGTGATATCCTTTGGCACCACAATTATTTGCTAACCATTCAATGGAGAAACACATGAGCCACAGAGTGCCTGAAGTTAATTTTATGACCCGCGTCCGCGATGAAAGCATCGAAGGCGACAACCCTTTTCGCTGGCAGCCGCTGAGCAGCAGTGATGTTTTCTCCGCTAAGAAAATCGTTCTTTTCGCCCTGCCGGGTGCTTTCACTCCTACCTGTTCTACCTCACACCTGCCGGGTTATGAAGCCAACTTCCAGGCACTGAAAGACCAGGGTGTTGATGAAGTCTGGTGCCTGAGCGTGAATGACGCTTTTGTTATGTACCAATGGGGCCTCAAGCAGAACGCCGAAAACGTACACCTGTTACCTGATGGCTCCGGTGATTTTTCCCGGCTGATGGGTATGCTGGTGAAGAAAGACAATGTCGGTTTCGGTCTGCGCTCCTGGCGTTATTCCATGTTTGTGGAAGATGGTGAAATCACAAAAGTATTTTCTGAAGCGGGAAAAATGGATAATGCGCCCAGCGATCCATTCGAAGTGTCTGATGCAGACACCATGCTTAACTGGTTAAAAAGTCGCTAGGAGCCTGTCGGGTTTGACCGATTGTAGCGAGGGAAAGCAGATTTGAGTCAGATTTTTCGGTCTTTTAAGGCGAATAGTATCGCTATTCACCGCAAAAGAGCGGGGAATCTGGCCAAACTCGGCTTTTCCGCAGTAGCTCATGTTAAATCCAACAGGCTCCTGGAAAATAGTATGCGTGCAGTATACCTGCTGCTAATACTAGCCCTCATTCCCGCGCCGGCTATGGCGCGGGATGCCCTGCCCACTGAGCTGGTCAGGGCGATGAATGACCCTCGGATTATCCGGCACCTGGAACAGAATGAAATTCCCATCGGCAGTTTTGCCAGCCGTTCCGGCAAGCAGGCGGTCTCCATGTGGGCTGCGGTACTGATATCAGGCAGCATCGATAAAGTACACGAGGCCATCATAAAATGTGAAGATGCCCCGCAATACTACAAACACATGGTCAGCTGCGAGGTTCTCGAACACAGTAATAACGTTGAGATCGTCCATCAAAAGATTAAACTGATCTGGTTTTTACCGCAGCTTGAATACACCTTCAGGGCCGACTATTCTGATCCGCTCTCAGCCCGGGAGATAAATTTTAGAACTATTCGTTACCAGCCGGTCTCAGGTGACCTTAAAATATTGGATGGTGGCTGGAACCTGTATCCCTATGGCACAGAAACCCTGGCTGTACATTACATTACAATTCAGCCCAGCATGCCCTTGCCGGGCTGGATTATCAGGCGGGCCTTGCAAAACGATTTACCCGAGTCACTGGAAATTATTCGTAATATCACTACCCAGGAACAATAAAGGAATTATCATGAAAAAAAGTATCTCACTGTTTTTACTATTACTGCTAAGTGGCACCGTCCTGGCAGGTCCTGAAAGCTTTACCAAGGGGCCTGTTATTAATAACTTTGGACCTGCGGCCGACGTTGTTTCCAGCGATTTTCCTATTGATAAAAAGCGCCTGCATAAGGTGGTTTTTGATGTTAGCAAAAGCCCGGAGGATCCCGAAGCGGTCAATTCTGGCTTTGAAACCCTGGCACGCTACCTGAATATGCACGCACGCGCCGGGGTTCCCACAGAAAACATGCAGCTGGTACTGGTTGTACACGGCGGCGCCGGCAAGGACGTTCTTAGCAACGCCGCTTATCAAAAGCGCATGCAGGTCGACAATCCCAACCTGCCGCTACTCAAGGAATTGGCCGCCGCCGGGGTTAAAACCTATATATGCGGCCAGACTGCAGCCTATCGTGGATATAAGAAGAATGAACTGGCAGAAGTCACCGGTCTGGCATTATCCGCACTGACGGTGCTTGAAGAGCTGCAGCACCAGGGCTACAGCCTGATCGCTTTTTAAGCTACAGGTTCTGGGTAAACAGGTATTCTAAGGTTTCAGCCGCGTGCCGGGTGTGCGGAATGACAATTGAGCCACCCACCATCATCGCCACTGCCATGGCTTCATCAATCTGCTTGCGTTGCCAACCTTTGGCAACGCATTGCTCGAGGTGATAGTCGATACAGTCATTGCAGCGCAGCACCATGGAAGCCACCAGGCCAAGCAACTCCTTGTCCTGGCTACTGAGGGCACCATCGGCATATACGGTTTTATCCAGGTCGTAGAAACGCTTAATTGCCAGGCTCTCAGTTTTTAGTGCCTTCTGGTTACCCGCTTCGCGTTTTTTCCTTAAACTCTTCAAACGGGTGTGTCTTGCAGTCGCTCATCCACCTTGTTCCTCGATTGCCTTACGTTGTTGTTCTGCACCCTCCTGCAGGGTTTTTTCCAGGCCTTTGGCTGTATCCAGCGCCTGGAATTGTTCTTCCATATAGCGCTTCTGGGGCTTCGGCTGTTCTGGGGCAGCTGAACTTTTACTACTGTCACCGCAAGCGTTCAAACCAAGAACCAGCAGCAGGGCAATCAGGCTTCGCATGATTCATCTCCCAAATTATCCTCAATTGGAATCTCCATTTGTTCGTTGCTCGTATCTGCCCGCGGCGGGTCAATAAAGCGGATGCGCTTGCCACCATAAAAAACATCCTTGAACTCTTCACGCGACACCGCCACATAGCGATCATTACCGCCGATTTCTACCTGTGCGCCTTCGCGTACTGCATAGCCTTTATCATCTACCCGTACCACCATGGTGGCTTTTTTGCCGGTGTGGCAGATGGTTTTCAGCTCGCGTAAATGATCTGCCCAGGCCAGCAGGTACTTGCTGCCTTCAAACAGCTCGCCCTGGAAATCCGTGCGGATACCGTAAGCCAATACCGGAATTTTCAGGCGATCAACGATCTCACCCAACTGGAAAACCTGGTCCTTGCTCAAAAACTGGGCCTCATCCACTAATACACAATCCACAAGCTGCTGTTCACGCACAGCTTCTGTTTTCCAGTAAAGATCGTCAGTGACGGAAAAACTGGTTGCCGGGGCTTCGAGCCCAATCCGGGATTTAATAATTCCACTGGCATTGCGATTATCCAGGATGGGCGTATACAGCAGCGGCTGCATGCCACGCTCACGGTAATTCCACGCCGATTGCAGCAGGGTAGTAGTTTTTCCGGCGTTCATGCTGGAGTAGTAAAAATAGAGCTTTGCCATCGCAACTGGTAACCTGAAATAAAATATTAATAAATCGTCCTCAATTCTACGCCAAAGCCTGTCACAATACCCGACTGAAATCCAATCGTGTAAATAACCAGATACCATGAAACTGAACCCGCAACAACAGGCTGCTGTCGAGTACCTCTCCGGACCATTATTGGTGCTGGCGGGCGCAGGCAGCGGCAAGACCCGGGTCATTACTGAAAAAATAGCCTATCTAATCAGTAATATGGGGCTGGCGCCCGAGAAAATCGCGGCGATTACCTTTACCAATAAAGCCGCCCGTGAAATGCGTGAACGTATCAGTAAACGCTTGAAAAATCACAACACCCGCGGTATCAGCCTGTGTACTTTTCACGCGCTCGGCTGGCGCATCCTCAGGGAACACGCGCAAACACTGGACTATCGCCCCGGTATCAGCATTCTTGATGAACGTGACACTATGCAACTGGTACGCGACCTGCTGGTGCCCGGCACCAAGGCCGATATTGTACGCCAGGCCCGCTGGCAGCTGTCGCGCTGGAAAAATATGGCGCTGGATGTGAGCGAGGCTGAAGAACACGCGCGCTCACCCGGGGAAATCGCGGCACTAAGCTTGTACCAGCGCTACCAGGCCCAGCTGAAAACCCTCAACGCCGTCGACTTTGATGACCTCATCATGCTACCACTGCAACTGCTCCGGCACGAAGAGATCCGCACCCTCTGGCAGGAAAAACTGCGTTACATCCTGGTGGATGAATATCAGGATACCAATGAAACCCAGTACCAGCTGCTGCAATTACTGTGCGGCAGCCGCGGGGCCTTCACCGCTGTGGGTGATGATGACCAGTCCATTTATGCTTTCCGTGGAGCCCAACCGGAAAACATTAACCAGCTGGGTGTCGACTACCCAAAGCTGAAAGTCATAAAACTGGAACAGAACTACCGTTCCAGCGGACGGGTGCTGAAAGCCGCCAATGCGGTGATTGCCAATAATCCGCATGCGCATGAGAAAAAACTCTGGAGTGCCCTGCCTGAAGGCGACCTGTTGCGGATCATTCCCTGTGATGACGAACAGGATGAAGCACGCAAAGTAACCAGTGAAATACTACACCGTAAATTTACCCGCAACAGCCACTACGGTGAGTTCGCCATTCTCTACCGTGGCAACTTCCAGTCACGAGTGTTTGAGCAGGCGCTGCGCGAACAGCGCGTACCCTACCACCTGAGTGGTGGTATCTCATTTTTTGACCGCACCGAAATTAAAGACCTGCTGTGTTACTTTCGCCTGTTGATTAACCCTACGGATAATACCGCCTTTTTGCGGGTGGTTAATACTCCAAAACGCGGGCTGGGCACCGGCAGTATTGCCAAAGTGGCAGAAACCGCCGCCGAAATGCAATGCGGCCTGCTCGATGCCGCTCGTCACAGTCACTGTATCGACCGGCTGAGTCCCAGGGTGGCCGAATCCATGCGTGATTTCACTGATACCGTACTCCGACTGGGCGCTGCCGGTGAACACGGTGATCCAATGGCCGCCATTCAGGAGCTGGTGAAATCCATCAACTATTCACAATGGCTCAAGGACCAGGCAGAAACCCCGAAGGATGCCGAGTGGCGACAAAAAAATGTGGATGACCTGTTGAGCTGGGTTGGAAAACTGGCAGAAACGGGTGGTCCGGGAATGAATTTAACCGACCTGATCGGCCAGCTCACTTTGATGACCTCCCTGAATGATGATGAAGATCCGGGACAGGTTGTGCGCCTGATGACCCTGCATGCCGCCAAGGGCCTGGAGTTCAAACATGTGTTTATGGTGGGCGTGGAAGAAGGCCTGTTGCCGCATAAGATGAGCCTGGATGAGGGCGGGGAAGAAGAGGAGCGCCGGCTAATGTATGTAGGCATCACCCGCGCCGAAGAAACCCTGACCATCTGCCATGCCAAAAAACGCAAACGCTTCGGTGAAGCCCTGACCTGTAAACCCAGTCGTTTCCTCGATGAATTACCCGAAGACTGTGTTTTGCGAAGTGGTAGTGGTTCAGAGGTTGAGGAGGAAGAAAAGCAGGATCGTGCCAAAGCCCATTTAGCTAATCTGGAAGCGATGTTCGGTGGCTAACCCTGCTGGATCCCGGACAATGCTATTCGCATTTCCGGGATAACGATAATGGGTAGGGTAGGCATTTATGCCCACCCTACGGTGCTATTGCTTACCTTCGTACTCCCGCTTAACTTCAGTGATGATAATCTTCCAGCTCTTATACTAAGGCTTTCTCCTGGTTGAAACCGTTACGCGTGGGCATAAATGCCCACTCTACGGTTGCTGCGCTCCGGCAGTGGAGGCGTCAGAAAAACAAGATTGCGCCAAGACCCCTCTCTGGTTATTTTAAAAGCGATGTTTGGTGGGTAGGGTGGGCATTTATGCCCACCGCGCGATTGCTATTGCTCGCCGCTGTATTCTCGAGCAACTTCGGTGATGATTACTTTCCAGCTCTTATACCATTGATGCGCCAGGTGCTGGGCGCTTTGATGTACCGGGTCCTGCTTCCAGCGCTGTATATCTTCCAGCGAATCCCAGCGGGAAACGGCGATTTCAACCTTGCCTTCACAGACCGCCTCAAAGCCCAGGCAACCATAGTCATCGAAAGCCAGTTTGCGCAGTTTTTCTGCCATGGCAAAATAATGGCCACCCGGGTCAATCAGTTCAGCTGTAAAAACTACAATATACATATCAAACGTCCCTATACCTGACCTTCCCAGGGGGAAGGCGGCCACTCTTCGGCTAGCAAAGCAAAAACTATATCATCTGCCATACGCCCCCGAAAAGGGTAGCTGCGAATATGGTGCGCTTCCTGACGGAAGCCGACACGCTGCATCAACTGCATGGACGCCTGGTTATCGGGGTCCACCGATGCTATTACCCGATATATGCCCTGTTTCCTGAACAGGTAATCCAGCAAGTGCCAGAGCGCCTCAGTTGCATAACCCTGGTGTTGGTAAGCCGGATCAAGGGCAATACCAAACTCAACCAGGCCTGCCTGGTCAGGCTTGCAGGAGACCCCGAAATCCCCTATCAGGCTGGCCTGTTCATGTTTAAGGAATATTCCCCACTGATAGAACTGCCCCGGCAACTTAAGAAAAGATGTCCCCTGTCCCGCAATTAGTATTTCTACCTCAGTAACCGTCTCCGGTGTCCATTCCTGGAATTCAGCGACTTCCGGCAAGTTGCGGTAGTGATACAGGGCCGTCGCATATTGTTTAGCGTTATCGCCAAGCATTGGGCCAACCCTTAGGCGAGGTGTTGTAATCACTCGCCTGTTAACCGTCTCAAGTTATAACCGTTTGGCTTCAAAGGTATTGCAAACCGCCATATCCCCGGAACGAAAGCCGGTCATAAACCAGCGCACCCGCTGCTCAGATGTTCCATGGGTAAAGCTTTCCGGCATCACCCTGCCAGTCGCCTCACGCTGCAGGCGATCATCACCGATAGCTGTAGCGGCGGTAATGGCTTCTTCTACATCACCCGGATCAAGAATGTTCTGGTTATGCGAGCCCCAGATGCCGGCAAAACAATCTGCCTGCAGTTCAACACGTACAGATAAGGCATTAACCTCTGTTTTACTGCGACCGCGATTAGACTTTCGCACCTGATCTGAAACACCGATCAGCTTTTGCACATGATGACCGACTTCATGTGCAATAACATAGGCCTGGGCAAAGTCCCCATCAGCACCATGCTTGTTTTTCAGGTCGTCATAGAAACTCAAATCGATATACAGCTTCTGGTCCGCACCACAATAAAACGGTCCCATCTGTGCCGATGTCGCCCCACAGCCGGAACTCACCGAGTCGGTAAACATAACCAGTGTCGGGTCCACATAGCGGGCACCGCCTTCGGCAAAAATTTCCCTCCAGATATCTTCGGTACTGGCAAGCACGGTGATAGTAAAATCTGCCAGTTGCTGCTCTTTTGCGGAAGGCTGCCAGTTTTCGTCAACTTTGCTGCTGGGCGGCAGGATCTGACCAATCACCTGCTCGGCCTGGAACAGGGTCGCAGGATTGATGCCGAAAAACCAGGATGCCAGCAAGATGACCACCGTCATACCTATGCCGCCCCCCATAGCCCTGCTGGGGCGCATACCGCGACGATCTTCAACATTGGTACTTCTACGCCCTGACTGCCATCTCACGCGAAACGCTCCACTTTATTATTCACTGACTAAAATTATAACAGCCTGACAAATCGCCGAACTGACTCTCAGATTAACTTCAGGGTTTTCAGGTCCAGCTTCTTTCCAGGAGCACTTAAGCCCGGCTTAACATCACAGCGTTTATTGAGATAGTCCTGAAATGCCAGCTTGCTCTCATCTTCGCCATGCACAAGGTAGACTACGGGCTTATTTTCAAAGCCCTCATACCAGCGCGCCAGATCATTCTGGTCGCCATGTGCGGAGAGTCCGCCGACGGTGTGGATTTTGGCTTTGACCTGGATGGTCTGGCCGAACATACGGATTTCATCTGCGCCATCTACCAGGCGTCGGCCCAGGGTACCATTAGCCTGGTAGCCAACGATGATAATCTGGGTGCCGGGGTTGGCGAGGTTATTCCGCAAATGATGCAAAATCCGTCCGCCCGTACACATGCCGCTGGCGGCAACGATAATCGCGCTGTCTTTGAGTTTGTTGATTGCCCTGGATTCATCACTGCTGCGGGTTAATTCCAGATTGGGCAGCAGCGGCATGTCACCGGCGTTATCACGCACCAGCTGTGCCTCTTCATCCAGTACCTGACGGTAATTCCAGTACACTTCTGATGCTTCAATTGCCATCGGCGAATCCAGGAAAACCTTAAACCGGCCCACACCCCAGTCATCAAAATGGGTTGCTAGCTGGTACAGCACTTCCTGTGAACGCCCAACGGCAAAGGCGGGTATCAAGATATTACCGTGGGTTTCTGCAGCCGCTTTTATAATTTCGCCGATTTCATCAATGGTTGCCTGGCGGTCGCGGTGACGCCTGCCGCCATAAGTGGTTTCCATCAGTACAATATCGGCGTGCTTCGGGGTTTGCGGATCCCTGAGGATCGGCGTGCCGTACTGTCCCAGGTCGCCGCTGAAAACGAAACGGCGCTGTACATTACCCTCGCGTAAATCCAGCTCGACTACCGCCGAGCCGAGAATATGGCCGGCATCATGAAAACGCACCCGTACCCCAGGCAACACATCCTGCCACTGCAGGTAGCGCACACCCTCGAATTGTTTCAGGGCCACTGCCGCATCAGCTTTTGAATACAGCGCTTTAACCGCTGCGGTACCGGGTTTGGCTTTACGGTTTTTATACGCAGCGTCTGACTCCTGGATGTGGGCTGAATCGGCGAGCAATATCCCGCATAAATCCCGGCTGGCATTCTGGGTCCATATTTTTCCACTAAATCCCCGCCGAACCAGCAATGGCAACCGCCCGGAATGGTCAATATGGGCATGCGAGAGGATGACCGCGTCAATGTCTTCTGCGCGAAAGGGAAAAGGTTCACGATTCAACGCCTCCAGTCGCCTGCCCCCCTGGATCATGCCGCAATCAAGCAGCAGTGAATGGCCGTTTACCCTGAGGATATGACAGGAACCGGTAACTCCGTGTGACGCTCCGTAAAATTCAAGTTCCATGATTTATTCCATTATGGGTTGGTAAAAAACGGCTTCGGCTGCTGAATTCAGCATTTGCTCACGCACCAACGGAATTGGCGGGCCGCCGTAAGAAAGAAAGGCATCATGAAAGGCTTTCCAGTTTGTCTGCTCTTGCGAATCAAGGCCACGAGCTTGTAGCCAGTCATCGCGCAGCTGCCGAATCATCAGTTTGCCCATGGTGTAATTTAAGTAGGCTGGGTCATAGGTACCACGAGCTGCCTGCTGACGCGAGGTTCCAGCATCCTGGTGCGCCTGCTCGAGGAACAGTTTTTCAGATTCTGCCACCGTCATAGTGCCGCTGTGCAGGCCAATTGCCGAAATAAAGCGGGCATTACGCAGCAGTGCATTGGAAAGCATGCCGATGCGGGTTTCTACATCATAGTCCCGTAAGCCGGCGTTATACATCATCTCTTCGGTGTAGTGAGCCCAGCCTTCGGCAAAGGCATAACCAACAAAGACCCGGCCGAATTGCCAGTCTGAACGGTTCGCATGCAGGAAGTTGAGGAAGTGGCCCGGCCAAACTTCATGCACTGAGACAGCTAGCAAGCTAGCCTCACCCGGAATATAGGCCTGCTGTTCCGCCTCCGGCCAGCTGGGGTCGGGCGGAGCTATAAAGTAAGTGGACTGCTCGCCGGTCTCATATGGACCGGGAATATTGATATAGGCAAAATTAGAACGGGCGTAGGGAGGCGACTCCTCAACCGCACACTCTTCGGTGCCGGGAATACTGACCAGGTCTTTCTCAATCAGAAAGTTTTTGATTTCCTTTAACTGTTCACGTGCGGCAATTACCGCACCATCATCCGGCTTGTGATTTGCCATTCTGGCAAAACAGGCTTCTATGCTTTCACCCGGTGCATAACTGCCGCAGGCTTCCGCCAGCGCCCGCTGGTTGCGTGCCAGGTCGGCATGCCCAATCTCCAGCATTTTCTCCAGCGATACATCCACCATCTCCGTGTCTTTAATCATGCTGGCAAACAAATCCGGGCCGAGGGCGAAATCTTCAGTTGCCGTACCGCGCATGGCTTTGAAATAATCTGCCAGTTTATGCATTGCAGCAGCTGCTTCGCCATTAGCGCGGTTAAACGCCACCCACAGGTCTTCATCAGTAACCGCGCTAAAGGCCTGTTTAACATCGGTATCAAAGTAATCGCCCATGCCGCCGAAAGACGCCACCGCATATTCAACCCAGGTACGCGGCATCGGTGCCTGCAAGTTAGTCTGGATCTGTGCTGCAGCGGTTGGCAGGGCAATAGCAAAATCAATATAGGCCTGCATGCGGGTTTCTACCGAGGCGTAGCGACGAGAAATATAGGGATCAGGATCGAGTGTATCGCTGAGCCAGTCAAAGTAAAATGCCGGGTTACGGAATGGCCAGCGGGCTTTTTCCAGCCAGAATAAATCACGTTTGACCCGCGCCAGCAGATAGCTTTTCTGGTAGCGGCGTTGATTGTCCAGGCTTTCATCATCAAACGCTTTAACGGCCGTTTCAATCGCATGCAGGCGGGTGATTTCTGTTGCAATCCCGGCGGCCGACCAGTCCGGCAGTTTACCGTCAAACTCATGTCGGCCGGCAAATATGGCAAAGGTGGGATGGGCTTTAAAAAATGATTCGATAAAATCATTAACCAGGTTATCCCAGCGTGCTGCAACAACCTCGGTAGTATCGGCGAGGGATTCCACTGCCCCTGGTGTTTCAACTGCTGCGCTTGCTTCAGGTGAGGATTGTTGCTGACAGCCGAAAACAGTAAGCAACAACAGCGTTAGAATGAAATGACGAAAATTTTTACAGCCCATTATTTTGCCTTTTTTTAAATTCTGACTTGATAGTTTACTGTAAAGCGCTTTGATTCGGCAGCGCGTGGATTAAGACTTGCGGTTTAACAGAGTATCTACTCCGGGGTTTTGTTTTTCACCGGCACTAACGGTGACATCGATTAAACCGACAATGCTTCGGCAATTTTTTCGGCGTTGACTACACAATCATTTAAACTGACACCTTTGAAGGCATTGCCTGTGAGGGTCAATCCGGGATGTGCCTGCAGCTTTTCTTCTATGCTTTTCAAGCGGGCCGCATGTCCGACATTATATTGTGGTATAGCCCTTTGATGCCGGAAAATGCGGATAAAGTCAGGCTCTGCATTAACACCGAGAATGTCTTTCAAATCAGCCTTAACCCGGCTAATTAATTCCGCATCCGGTAGCAGGGCCAATTCCGGTGCCCGAGCACCACCGATCATGCTGCGCAATAAAATGGAATCATCCGGGGCCCGTCCCGGAAATATATTTGAATCAACCAGGGTACCAAGAACTGCACGGTTTTCTTTTGATGGCACCAGGAAACCAAAGCCGTCCAGTACCTTGCCGACCTGCTGCTTGCGGTAACCAAAACAGCAGATGGACAGCGCGGGATAGGGGATTTCGGTGAGCAGTCCAGCCAGGCCCGGATCAAAGGCCTGCAGCATCCGCGCCTGTGCGTGGGCGGGAGCCGCCAGGATCAGGATATCGCTTTCATGTTCACCGCCATCGGCCGTCTGCAGTAAGTAGCGCTTACCTGCCCGGCTGATATCCTGCACCACGGTATTAAGCCGGATTCGCGGACCCAGTTGCGCAGCCAGCGCATCGGTTAACACACTCATACCATTACCGAATGAGGTCAGGATCCCTCCCGGTCCAGCCTCCGGTTTGATTTTGTTGCCCTCTTTCCGTGCCTTTTTTTGTAGCTTCAGCAGGCCACGTATCAGGCTGCCGTATTCAGTTTCCACTTCATGAATCCGGGAGAAACAGCTCTTCAGGCTCAGTTTGCGGGCATCTCCGGCAAATACTCCCGAAGCCATTGGGTCTATCAAGCGGTCAAAGGCCTCACTACCGAGTCTACGGGTGGCGAATTCCTCCAGGGTTTCATCCGGGTTGTCGGTGCCAGCGGCAACCATTTCATAAATAACCCGCAAGCGCCCGGGAATTGTCAGCAAGCCGGAGGTGAAAAATTCTTGCGGTTTTTCCGGTAATTTATGCAGCTTGCCCCGACTGTAAACATAACGTTTTTTTGCGGCTTCATCGGCCGGCACCGGGGTGACACCGGCCTGGCGGCACAATTGCAGGGTACGGGGAATCTTATCGAGAAAGCCGTTTACCCCACCTTCACACAAATACCCCTCCGGGGTCGCTTCTGTCCAGACTTTGCCGCCAACCCGTCCGCTGGCTTCAAAAACCGTCACTTCGGCTTCCGGCTTCCTGGCAAGGATGGCCTGGGCTGTGGCTAGTCCTGATATACCGGCACCAACTATACTTATCTTCATAAGCTTATTCTACAGAAAGAAACCCATAAAAAAGCCCCGGCCTAATGAACGGGGCTTTTTTTTATCTAAACTGCGACTGAATCAGGATTTTTCAGCCACAACTTCCATTTCTTCTTCCAGCTTGCTTACGGTATCACCATGGTCGCCCGCTTCGGCACCGTGCATCCAGTCGATCAGTTTATTCGACATCAAATACAGGACCACTGCGGAAATAACCGCCGTAATGGCAATCCCGCCAAAGATAGAAATCGCGTTGTTAATCATTTCATCATCACCGCCACTACCGCCGTGACCACCACCGACCAGTGAACCTACTTTACCGGCAACAAAATTTGCCAGGGCAGTAAAGCCAAACCAGACACCCATCAGCAACGACATCAGCCGCAGCGGAGCCAGTTTGGTTACCATCGACAGGCCCACTGGAGAAAGACACAGCTCACCCATGGTATGGAAGAAGTAGGCCGCTACCAGCCAGCCCATGCTGGTTTTAACGCTGGCATCGCCGCCCTGCTGTAAAACCGCACCGATCATAAACAGGAAACCAATTGCCAGCAGTACCAGGGCAATCGCAAACTTAATCGGCGATGTCGGTTCTTTCGGGCCCAGCTTGGTCCACAAGATTGCGAAGAAAGGCGCAAACAGGAAGATAAATGCTGGATTCAATGACTGGAAGAAAGTGGTTGGAACTTCCCAGCCACCGATAAACCGGTCAGTGAATTTTTCAGTATAAATATTCATCAAACCACCAGCCTGCTCAAAACCTGCCCAGAAAATGATCGTGAACAAACCTAAAATCATAATAACCTTGATGCGCTCACGCTCCACCTTGGTCAACGGTTCTTTGGTCACATTACCATGCAGCTCTTTAGACCTGACCGCATTGGCCTGCAAGCCAATATCACCCAGATATTTTTGTGCAAACAGTGCCTGTATCACCAGGCTCAGGAGCATACCAACACCGGCAGCAACAAAACCTACCTGGTAGTTGCCATCGAAGGCCGCCACAATCAGGCCAACAAAAATACCGGACATAAAGGCACCGAGGTTAATGCCCATATAGAAAATGGTAAAGGCACCGTCACGACGGTGGTCACCTTCACCATAAAGCTCGCCCACCATAGTAGAGATATTCGGCTTAAACAGGCCGTTACCCAGAATTAAACTACCTAGTCCCATAAAGAACAGGGTGTCTTTGCTCAAGGAAGGGATCCAGTCATAGGGCATCCCAATTAAAAATTGACCAATGGCCATCATCAGGCCGCCAATCAGAATGGCTTTGCGCTGACCTATATAATTATCTGCCAGCCAGCCGCCTAGCAGCGGGGTGATATACACCAGGCCGGTAAAATAGGCATACATTGAAAGTGCATCGGAATTGGTCCAGCCCATCCCCTGGGCCTGGCTGGTGAGATAAAGCACCAGGATCGCACGCATGGCGTAGTAACTGAAACGCTCCCACATTTCGGTGGTAAACAGTAAAAACAGGCCTTTTGGATGACCTAAAAATTCCCCCTCAGGGACGTTGTAATGGCTCAAGGGTAACCCTCCACATTAATTATTATTGATCGGGTAAGCTTACCCGGGAACTCTGCTCTAAATCATTCAGATTCCCGTAAACAAGTTGCGGCAATCTGACCAATTGGTACAAATTAAGCGTAACAGGATACCAGAACTGGCCACGCTTGTTTACGCCAGACCGTTTCCCGCAGGGCCCGAGATGAGCATCAAGCGTTCCGGCATGCCATAATCAGGCACCAAATTCAGCAATATCACAGTAGAGGAATGCCCTATGGACGCCAAAACAACCCAAGCATTTGTTGATCAGGTCTGGCAAGACTCGATCGTTTCCAACCTGGTTGAATACATCAAAATCCCCAACAAGTCTCCTCACTTTGATCCCGACTGGGCTGAGCACGGTTATATGGAAGAGGCGGTTAGCCTGATCCATGGCTGGTGTGCCGAACAGGATATTGCCGGCATGCAAATGGAGGTGGTTCGGCTTGATGGCCGCACCCCGTTGATCTTTATGGAAATTCCCGGCACTGACCCCAACTCCGATGATGTGATACTGCTTTATGGTCACCTCGACAAACAACCAGAAATGACCGGCTGGGCAGATGACCTGGGACCCTGGAAACCGGTCATCAAAGACGGCAAACTTTATGGTCGTGGCGGTGCTGACGACGGTTACGCCGCCTTTTCATCTTTAACTGCCATCAAGGCCCTGCAGGAACAGACCATACCCCATGCACGCTGTGTGGTCATCATTGAAGCCTGTGAAGAATCCGGATCCTATGATTTACCCCACTATATTGAGCACCTGCGCGAACGCATTGGGATACCCTCGCTGGTGATTTGCCTTGATTCCGGTGCCGGCAACTACGAGCAACTGTGGCTGACCGTATCCCTGCGCGGCATGGCTTCGGGGACATTACGTGCCGATGTGCTGAATGAAGGCGTACATTCCGGTTATGCCTCGGGCGTTGTACCTTCCAGTTTCAGGGTGTTAAAAAAACTGACCTCCCGCCTCGAAGATGAAACTACCGGGCGCGTCCTCCCGGATGAGCTTTACGCAGAAATTCCGCAGCAGCGGCTGGACCAGACCCGCGCGATGGCAGCTGCCCTTGGTGATGCCATATACCAGGCCTACCCTTTCACAGACGGGGTTGAACCGATGGCAGAAAACAACTACGAACGCCTGCTCAACCGCTCCTGGCGGCCGGCACTATCCTATACCGGCATCGGCGGGGTACCGGAAATCCAGGATGCCGGTAATGTACTCAGGCCTTTTACCGAGTTGAAGCTCTCTATGCGCCTGCCGCCAACCCTCGACGGCGACCAGGCTGCCGCGTTTATGAAAGAGCTACTCGAAAAAGACCCGCCGGAAAATGCCAAAGTTGAGTTCCAGGCAGACCAGGCCGCCTGTGGCTGGAGTGCACCGGAAATAGCCCCCTGGCTGCATCAATCACTGGAGGCGGCATCGCAGGCTTTTTATGGGAAATCGGTTATGTATATGGGCGAAGGCGGCACCATTCCTTTTATGGCCATGCTCGGTGATTATTTCCCCGAAGCACAGTTTATGATCACCGGTGTTTTAGGGCCCAATTCGAATGCCCACGGGCCGAATGAGTTTTTGCATATTCCTTTTGCGCAAAAGTTAACCGCCTGTGTTGCCCGGGTTATTGCTGATCATTGCCAGCGGGATAATTAAGTTAGGCCGGGGTAATGCTTCTGGGTCCCGGATAAGCCTATTCGGCTTTCCGGGATGACGTTTGTGGGTGATGCTATTCGAAATTGATGTGCATGGATGCACGAATGCCGTGAGAGAACGCGGATGTGCGGAACGGCCAAGGGATAACGTATTATTTTGATACCGCCCCAGCCTCCGTCCTCCCGGGGCGGCGAATAGCCGAACCCGGGATCCAGAAGGTTTTCAAGCATAGCGTGCAAACACTGGAGCCAGGATTTTCCGGCTCAGGCCGTAGCCCCCTGCCCAGCCACTAGCGCGCGGACCGGCTACATTTAGTACCTTAACCTTATGGGTATTCAGAAATTCCGTGATGCTTTTTTTCTGCTCTGAAAAATCACTGTTGGCATTGACGCCCTTCAAATTCAGGATCAGCATGGGTTTATCCAGCTGTTTACAGGTATTAATGGTCAATCCGGTACCCCGCCCGGCAACCCCCCCATGAATAATCAGGGTTGCATCAGCGTCTTTCACGTTGCGGCGCGTACGTGCCGGATAACCACCGGATTTCAATTCTGTTAACGGGTAGTGGTTCGATAAAGGCCCATCTTCTGCCAGCCGTCCGGGTGGACACCAGCCGCCACAGGCCAGATCATAACGGATTGCGGTATCCAGCGCAGCCCGGTCGACACCGGTCTGGCCACCGGAAATAACCTCCAGCTTCACCTCAGGTCCTGGCATTGGTAATGATGGTCGATACCAAACTCAGCAGTTTCAATCTGTATTGTACTGTGCCCAATGCGAAATCGTTCCACCAGTTGCCGGGAGATTTTCTCGAGGAACTCATCTGTACTACCCGAAGGCATGATCAAATGCGCCGTCAGGGCCGTATCTGATGTGCTCATTGCCCAGATATGCAGGTCATGCACCGCACTTACCCCGGGCAAGGCTTGCAGAAACTCCTCCACAGCATCTGCCTCGATATGTGTGGGTACCGCATCAAAGGCCAGGTTGAGGGAGTCACGTAGCAGGCCCCAGGTGCTGAGAAAGATAACTGCTGCAATCACCAGGCTAATCACCGGGTCTATCCACAACTTGCCGGTCCAGAGTATCAGTCCGCCGGCGATGACAACGCCCAGGGATACCACCGCATCGGCTGCCATATGCAGGAAGGCACCGCGAATATTGAGGTCGTGGCTGCTGCCGCGCATAAACAACAACGCCGTGCCGGTATTAATCAGCACACCCAGTCCAGCAACCCACATCATCGTAACCCCAGCCACCGGACTCGGGTTTTTCAGTCGATGAATAGCTTCCCAGACAATCACACCGACTGCCACCAACAACATTAATGCGCTCATCAGGGATGCCAGGATAGTGCCGCGACTGTAGCCGTAGGTATGCCGTGAAGTCGGTTTCCGTGCCGCCAGCCAGGCTGCGCCCCAGGCCAGCAGCAAGGCGAGCACATCGCTGAAATTATGGCCGGCATCCGTTAACAGCGCGAGCGAATCGGACCAGAGCCCGAAAACCACTTCCACCACTACAAACACCAGGTTCAGCAACACCCCCAGCATAAATGCCCGGTTGGTCGTCGAGATTTCGTGGTGACTGTGCTCATGCGCCCTGTTCATAGGCGCATTCTAGCAAAAAAACCCGCTGAGATTGACGGATTAAAACAAAAAACCGCAGCAACGGCACCTGATTCTGGTGCCGTTGCTGCGGTTTGTTTGTTTGCGTGCTACTGTGATTTTATTCGGTTTTTTTAAACCCGAGCTTGCCGAGAACCAACGCTGCCGGGCAAAATCCGGTAAACGAGGCCTGGATTAAGTTAAAGCCAATAAATGCCGTAAACCAGAAAAAATTCGGGTGTACGTAAAGGGTTAAATATACTGAAAGCAGCACCATCGTGCCGGCAAATACCTGAACTGAATTTTGTAATGTCATCGTATTCTCCTGTTATATAAATGGGGCTTGCGGACTTAATCTTCCTGTTTATGCCGTAGCTTGGAAAGGCCGATCAGGCGCATGGTCACTTTTTCAAATACCGGCTCCAGCGATCCCTTGCGCACTTTGCGCAGGAAATATTTTTCAAAGGCCACTTTGGCCCAATGTACCCAGCGGCCCGAACCGGACCAGTTGGTATTACGTGGTGGAATTTGCGGTTCGGCGATAAAGGCCATACCACGGTCGCCGAAGTCGGCCAGGCAGAAAGCATTCCAGCTGGCTCGGTGGGTGGGGTTCTGGCCGCTTATAATTTCCTGCAGGTTCAGTACCGATGCCGTAACCATGGATTCAATCATATAGCCGGTTTTTGGTACACCTACCGGAACCGGTGTCGGCCCAACCGGTGGGATGGCAACACAGACGCCTACGGCAAATATATTTTCATATTTCGGGTTCCGCTGGTGCTGGTCAACCAGTACAAAACCACGCGGGTTCACCAGGCCCTCAATCCCCATTAAAGGCTTAATTCCCCTGAAGGCCGGCAAAACCATGCAGTGGCCGAAATTGAGTTCGTGGTTGTCACCATCGGAACCGTCGGTATTGATCTGGGTAACAAAAGCCTTTCCCTGTTCGAATTTATCGATACGGGAATTGCAAATCCATTTGATATCACGATCCCGCATTTCAGATTCCAGCATACCCTTGGTATCACCGACGCCATCCAGGCCAAGGTGGCCGATATACGGTTCTGCGGTAACGAAAGTTATCGGGACTTTGCGGCGAATCTTGCGCTTGCGCAGCTCGGTATCGAGGATAAAAGCGTATTCATAGGCCGGCCCATAACAGGAAGCTCCCTGTGCGGCACCCACTACAATGGGCTGGGGATTGGCACAAAATTCTTCAAATTTATCCCCCGCCATGGCCGCATGTCCGGTTTTACACACTGAGGCAGTGTAGCCATCGTGTGGGCCCATGCCTTCAATTTCATCGAAGGCCAAATCAGGCCCGCTGGCAATAATCAGGTAATCGTAATGAACGGTATCACCGCCGGCCAGCACTATTGTGTTTTCGTCAGCTTTGATCTCGTCGGCCGCCGTACCGATAAAGCGCACGCCATGTTTGGGCATGGTTTCTGCAAGGTTGACCTTAATTTGCTCCGGTGTGCGCCACTTCACCGCCACCCAGGGGTTGGAGGGCGTAAATTCGAAATAATCACTATCACTAACGAGAATAACTTCGTGCTCTTTGCCAAAGGTTTCGCGCGCTTCATACGCTGCAGAAACACCGCCGACACCACCGCCAAGGACTACAATTTTTGCCATGCCAAATACCTCATAATAAATGCTTGTTTTAAACTTGCTTCCAAAACTGAATAAACCACGGCCAACAGAAATGAAGACCAGAACTCCATTTATATCAGGTTTATCTAATAAACTCAATTGTAAATAAGTTTTACCTAATATAAAATTCAACTATGTCAGAACAAAATACCACGTCCCGTTATTGTGCCCTGAGCGGTGTTGATCCGCTGGTGATGCAAAAAAACGCACACCGGGCGGTTGAGTTGCTTAAGTGCCTGTCGAACGAATACCGCCTGATGCTGATCTGTACGCTTGCTGGTGGGGAGTTGTCTGTCGGTGAGCTGAATCAGTGCATGCCCTTCCTGAGTCAATCCGCATTGTCCCAACACCTTGCAGTGCTTCGCGATGCCGGCCTGGTAAACACCCAGCGACAATCACAAAGCATTGTTTACTACCTGTCTGACTCACCCGGGCTGGAGCTGGTGGAAAAACTGAACCAGATTTACAGCGACGCTGCCGAAACAGAATAAAAGACCGTCTCTCGTAAAGCCCCCTAATAAATTCAGCTTACCGCGTGGACATAAATGCCCAGCCTGCCTTACTGTTTCACGGATGAGTTTATGGTGTTCACCTGAGACAGCCGCTTTAATCCCGCTGCAAGGCCTTTATGGGATCCAGTTCGGCAGCCTGGATGGCCGGGTAGAGACCAAATACAACGCCGGTTAATAAACAAATCACCACCGAGATCACAATCCCGAAGAGCGAAAAGGCTACCGGCCAGTTGGCAAACAACTGCACGGTGAAAGCCAGGAACAAACCAAAGACGATTCCTATCAACGCACCAATACCGGCGATGGTCACGCTTTCCATTAGAAACTGGTCGCGGATATCTTTTTTGCGTGCCCCGACAGCGCGTAACAAGCCGATTTCCGGGGTGCGCTCCAATACTGTGGCCAGCATGATATTCATAATCCCGATGCCACCCACCAGCAGGGAGATACCAGCGATGGCGGCCATTACAATAGTAAAGATCTGCTGGGTCTGCTCCTCCTGCTTCAACAAAGCCGCCGGGACAATCAGCCGATAATCAGCCGATGCACCATGGCGTTTTTTCAGCAGGTAGTCCAGTGCCCTGGCCGCCGAGGCGGTATCGGTGCCTTCTTTAAGTTTCAGCTTAAGCATGTCCAGCGGACTTTCCAACGAGTCAATTTTTAAGCGTTTGCGGGCCATTTCAAGTGGAATAAAAATCCGGTTGCTGTCATCCGCCAGAGTAATTCCGGCAAACTCTTTTTTACCTTCCTCCGGCTTATCCAGAACACCGATAACCCGCAGCCAGAGGTGGTTTACCTTGATCAGTTTATCGATAGCAAGACCATCGGGAAATAAATCCTCAGCAGCCTGGGCACCGACAACAGCCACCTGGGCATAATTGCGATTATCATCATCAGCGAGTGTACGACCGTTCCTGGTAATCATATTTCCGAGACTGAAATATTCAGAAGAAACTGCCAGGACTTCTGTGTTTGCACGCCCTTCGAGACTATAAACATCCCATGTTTTGATCTTCTTCGCCGCTGCATAAGCTTCCACCATCGGCAGGGTAGTCATGATGGCTTCTATATCACCCGCGTAAAGGCCTACCGACTGGGCGCGAATTTCCTGCAGGGTTTCCGGATCAAACTCAACCGCCTCGACAATCAGGTTACGTAAACCCATTGAATCAATCATCCGCAGGGCTTCCTGGCGGCCGCCTTCAGAAATGCTCAACATGGCAATTACCGCGCCCACCCCGAATACCATACCCAGCAGGGTCAGCAAGGTACGCAACTTATGCTGGCGCAACTGCCTGAGGGCCTGCCTGAAGCCACGCGCCTCCATCATGACTCCGTACCCTCGCGCCCGTATACCGGACGCACCAGCAGGATTTCATCACCGACCTGTAACCCGGCGGTCACTTCGGTGCGTAACGGGCCGCGTTCACCTATTTCAATAAAACGTTTTTCTATGCGCCCGCCCGCCGTGGTATAAACCCACATCCGCGGGTTATCGCTATCGCGGGCCTGTTCTACTGCCTGGTTGGGGATCGTCAGGACATTCTCTTTGTCGAGAATTTCTATCATTCCACGGACCCTGGCACCCGGAGTAATCCACTCGGGGTCTGACTGTTCAAGATTCACATTAACTGCAAAATATTTGATCGGGCTGTCACGCTCCAGGCTGGCCGGTACCTGGGCCATGCTTTCAATGGTTCCGGTCAAAGGGCGTTGCGGAAAGGCATCTATATAAACGACAACCTTTTTCCCGACCACGACACTGCCTGCCTCCGACTCCAGCACCTGCAGTACCGCCTGCATTTTCCCAAGGTCCGGGATTTCACCAAAAGCATTGCCTGGAAACACCGACTGCCCTGCACTGAGTGATTCTCCATACCAGTTTTTACGCCGCACAAAATAGCCCGAATTGGGCGCCCGGGTAACAGAGGCATCAATTTGCTGCTGGAACAGATCACCCTTGCTCGATGCACTTTCACGCTGGGCCCCGAGGACAGCGAGTTCAGCCTGGCGCCGATTTTCCTGGCCGCTTTGCCGCTGCCGGTAGTGATCCTGTTTAATCCGTAAAAAGCCTTCATCCTGCAGTCGCTCTATCATCTCCTGCCGTGACATGGCAATGTTACCCTCTTCAATACTAAAGCGCTCGACCACGTCCAGCTCCTGCTGGGTCACGTAGAGATCGGCGGTGATTTTATTTAGCGCCAGGGTAAATTCACGTTTTTTTGCTTCAATGTCCAGATCGGACTTCTCCAGCTGCATCAGGATTTCATTCAGGCTCCTTTCTGCAATGGAACGATCAAAACGGGCGACAACTTCGCCTTCTTCAACCCACTTACCGTCTTCGGCCAGCCACACTATCGTCCGTGGCATGACGTTGCCCGCAGGCAGGGTCAGGGGTATGGATTTCTCGGCTGAAAGTTCGCCTTCGGCACCCACCAGCACCTTAAACGACCCCACCGATATGATAACGCTTGCTGGCACAGACCCGGTTTCATCCTGCTCACCACATCCAGCTACCAACAACACCGTGGATAACAGCACAGTCCATGGTTTCATGGCTGAGATGATAGCTCTACGAAGCTTATTCATTACCTGCACCCGCACTAAATATTTCGGCAGTCACCCGCATTCCCGGACGCATTAATTCAGGGTTGAGCTCGTCAATACTGACCCGGGTATCAAAAACTTTTGCCGGCTGGTTACGCGAGCGATTGCGAACCACCGACCCGCGAGATACAACCACGCCTTCAAAGTGATCTTCCGGCTTTGCCTCCAGTCGAAACCTGACCCGCTGACCGGGCTTAACCCTGGCAGCTTCGCGTTCAGGGATTTGCAACAGGATCTGCAGCGACTGCATATCCGGAATTTCTGCCACCGTGCGGCCACGCCAAACCTGGTCGCCCACCTTTACCCGGTTGCCGCGGTGATCCCGACCAACGACAAACACCCCCTCTTCATCGGCAATTACGGTTGCTTTGGCTATATCGGATTGTAATTCTTTCACCTTATTATTGAATTTTTTATGCTCGCCCTCGAGCACCTGTTTTTCTATCCGCTGCAGTTTTCGTTCAAGGTCTAAGGCAGATATAGCCCGCTGTAACTCAAGTTCTGATAACTCCAGGTTTAACTGGTTTTTTTCGTAATCCTTGCTGGCGAGCAGCGAATTGGGTATATCCGCCTTCATCCTGGCTTTTTCAAGATTGCTCACCTGCTGATCAACCGCCAGCTGCAGGTCTTCCAGTAGCTGGGCTGTTTTTATTTGCTGCTGTTCGAGTTCTTTTTCTTTTTTATCCACATCGGCCTTACCTGTGCGTAATTTCTCCAGCAAATCCTGGGTATCAAAACGCACGATCGGCATACCCGGCTTTACCCGCGAACCATCTTTTTTCAGCATCGCGATTTTCACATTCCAGGCATTCTGGAATTGCGGCGGGGTAATTGAGCGCAACCGAGTAGCCACAATTTCACCACTGCTCTGGATGCTTTCTCCCGCAACCTGACCAGGCACATCATTGGCCGCCTTATCCCCACAACCGACCAATAACAACAACAGCCCAAAGAATAAAAACTGCTTCATGGCGAGGCCTCCACCAGTGCGCTCATCCCGGGCATCAGGGCGGGCAGGTCCTGATCGGGATTAAACACTACCCGGCCCTGCATATACAAACCTTTACCCCACTCCTTGCGCGACTCTCCCTGGACTAGCATTTCAGTGATTTTTCCACTGTATGCCCGATCCGGATAGGCATCCAGGAACACCTTTACCGGCATTTCCGGCTTAAGGTGGGTGCGATCAACGGCATTTATAAACAGGCGCACATACATATTCCGGGTGTCTACCACCTCGGCAACATAAAAGCTGGTTTGGACATTATCGCCGGCGCGAAACTTGCTGCGCGTCCATGGGTGTCTTTTATACAGAATGAAACCATCCATCTCAGCACTAATCACATTACCCTTTGCCAGTTTCCGGAACCAGACCAGGTCATTATCGGCCAGGGTTTGATCAAGCTCCGACTTCAGGCGTGCCTCTTTTAGCTTCTGCAGGCGATCACCCGCACCTTCCTCTGCTTTAACCAGTGCCTGCTGTGCCCGCGTCAGCGCCAGCTGATTATCAGCAAAATTCAATTCACCAATAAAGCGGGACTCAATACGCGCCTCAGTGGCTGCAAGTTGCAGGCGAATACCTGCAATTTCGGCATCGTAGCGCGCCAGTCGCTCCTCTTTTTCAAGCCTGGCTATTGTGCGCGCTCCTTCAGCGCGGGTTTTTTCATGTTTTTCCTGAACCTGGATAACCTGGCTATCATTGGCGCTGTTATCAAAGCGAACCGCAACATCGCCTTTTTTCAGCGGGGTTCCCTCTTCCGCCATCCAGTCTATCCGCAGGCTCCAGTTTGCACTCATCGGGGCAATTATTTTTTGTGACTGATCGGCGGCAACCTCACCACTGATCAGAATGGCATCTGCTACTGCTGACATACTGCCAAGGGCAAAAATGAAGAAGACCATGCTGCGCATCAGTTACCTGCTCCTATAATTTTCCCGTCCAGCATTTCAATCACCCGGCTAGCGTTGGCAGCGATGTCATCTTCATGGGTGACCATAACAATGGTCTGACCACCGGCATGCAACGATGTCAACAACTCCATGATCGCTGCGGAGGTGTGGCTGTCAAGATTTCCTGTAGGCTCATCCGCGAGGATAACCGCAGGCTGGTTAATCAACGCACGCGCCACCGCCACTCGTTGGCGCTGGCCACCGGAGAGCTCATTTGGCTTATGCTGCAGGCGATCACCAAGGTCCACCCGCTCAAGCAGTTCCCGCGCTCGTTCCTCTGCGTCCGGGTGCGGATTGGCATGATCATATTGCAGCGGCAGCATGACATTTTCCAGCGTGGTCATGCGTGAGAGCAGGTGGAAGCTCTGAAATACAAATCCGAGTTTGTGGTTTCTTACCGCCGAAAGGGCATCGTCATCGAGACTGGCAACATCAACACCATCCAGCCAGTATTCACCCTGGTCTGGCTGATCCATGCAGCCAAGCATATTCAACAGGGTGGTCTTACCGGAGCCCGACCGACCCATGACCGCAATAAACTCTCCCCTGCTGACCCGCAGGTCGATACCATCAAGGGCGCGAACCACCTGGTCACCAATGTGAAAATGTCTTTGAACCCCTTTTAGTCTGATCAATTGCCTGTCCGTAATATTGTTGTTTTGTGAATCAGCATTGCTTGTGACCCCATTCAGCGCTCACAGTTGCATCAGCCATTATTTGCCGATGCAAAAACTGGAAAATATTTCACCGAGTAAATCATCACTACTGAATTGCCCGGTAATTTCAGCCAGGACCTGCTGTGCCTGACGAAGGTCTTCCGCCAGCAATTCGGGGGCGGAAAAGTCCTGCAACTGGGCTAAGCCATGACGGCATAGTTTTTCACTGCGGTGCAAGGCATCCAGATGCCGGGCACGTGCTGAAAAAACCCCTTCGCTTGCCTCGTTGAGGCCGGCGTGCTGACGGATTTTTTGTTTTAGTACGTCCAGGCCGCTGGTATTATGAATCGATATGATGACGCTATCCAGTCCTTTTGTAATGGCTAGCGGCATTTCTCCTGCAACTAAATCCTGCTTATTCCAGACGATGATTGTCCGTTTTGGGTCGGGTATAACCGGCAGGTTTTCCGGGGTTTCTGTACTTGCGTCCAGCACCAGCAATACCAGGTCCGCTTTTTCCTGTATCTGCAACGCACGCCTGACACCCTCTGCTTCAATCACATCCTCGGATTCACGCAGGCCAGCCGTGTCGGCGACAAAAACCGGCAACCCATCAATTAAGATCTGCTGCCGCACTACATCTCTTGTGGTTCCGGGTATATCTGTCACAATCGCCAGCTCATCACCCGCCAGGGCGTTCAACAGGCTTGATTTTCCTGCATTTGGGCGGCCCACAATTGCCAGCTCTATGCCATCTCGCAGCAAGCGGCCCTGATGAGCCTCTACTATCAGGGTTTCGATATCATCAATGACCTGTTGCAGGCGCTGCTGAATGTCGGAATCGGCGAGGAAATCAATTTCTTCTTCAGGAAAGTCAATCGCAGCTTCTACAAACACCCGGATTGAAGTGATTTCTGCAACCAGGGCATTAACCCGTGCCGAAAAAACACCTGACAACGAGCGTTGCGCAGCGCGGGCTCCGCGGGCACTGGAACTGGAAATCAAGTCCGCAATAGCCTCGGCCTGAACCAGGTCCAGCTTTCCATTTAAAAAAGCCCGCTCCGAAAATTCACCGGCGCGCGCCTGGCGACAACCCAGCTGCAGCGCGCGCTCAAGCAGTAAACCAAGAATAACCGCGCCGCCGTGGGCCTGCAGCTCAAGAATATTTTCTCCGGTAAATGAATGCGGTGCCGGGAAATACAGGGCCAAACCCGTATCAATGGTGTTGTTGTGAGCATCAATAAAACTACTGTATTGCGCTATTCGTGGCTGCGGTAAATCCCGGCCCAGTAAGCCCCTGGCAACCGATTCCAGCTGACCTCCCGATATACGCACAATGCCCACACCGCCATTACCGGGTGGTGTAGCAATAGCTGCAATGGTGTCTTTATGACTCATTTGGCTTTAACCATCTGCAAAGTGTAACAAAACCACAGCTTGTGGAAGAAAAAAACCCGGTATGGCTGTTAGCCAATACCGGGTTTGGAGACTTAAATCTGACAGGTCTGCGATATCAGTCCATGGCCGCAATTTTACGTGTGATATACCACTGTTGCAGCAATGACAAACCGGCATTGGTTGCCCAGTACAGCACCAGGCCTGACGGGAAAAAGGCAAACATCACCGAGAACGCAATTGGCATGGCCTGCATTACTTTACGCTGCATCGGATCCATACCCGGGGTCGGGCTCAGGCGCTGTGTCAGCACCATGAAAATACCGTTCAGCACAGGCAATACAAAATAGGGGTCTTTGGCGCTGAGGTTCTGGAGCCAGAGCATAAACGGCGCCTGGCGCAACTCAACACTTTCCAGCAGTACCCAGTAGAGGGCAATAAACACCGGAATCTGTACCAGCATCGGCAGGCAGCCGCCCAAAGGATTGACCTTCTCCTTTTTGTAGAGCTTCATCATTTCCTGGCTCATACGCTGCTTATCTTCACCATAGCGGGCTTTCATCTGCTCAATCCGCGGTTGCAGCTTGCGCATACGCGCCATGGATTTGTACTGTGCCTCTGTGAGCTTGAAGAAGGCCAGCTTAACTGTCAGTGTCAGTAAAATAATTGCAAAACCCCAGTTGTTGACGAGGTCGTGAAAGAATGACAGCAGCCAGAACAGCGGTTTGGAAATCACTGTAAAGATACCGTAGTCAACCGTAAGGCTTAAACCCGGGGCCACATCATCAAGCTTATCCTGCAGCTTCGGGCCCACATAGAGCTGGTCTATAAACTCATGGTTGCCATTGGCGGCAACACTCACCTGGGGTGCAACGGCCCTGACGATATAACGCGGCCAGCCGGTCGGATCAACCACGGCTGTGGAATAAACCACACTCTGGTCCGGCTTCGGTATCCAGGCCGCAAAGAAGTAATGCTGGATCATTGAAATCCAGCCTTCATCGGCACTTACCTTGATCGGGTCACTCTGGAAATCATCGAACTGGAGTTTTTCCAGCTTATCTTCGGGGGTATAGATTGCGGCACCGAGGAAACTGTAACGGCCCGGGTTGGTAAAGGATGTATCAGACTCCGGCATTTTGGCGCGCTGCAGCTGCATATAACCGCTGCCCTGCCACTCCTTGCCGCTGTTATTGCTCAGGTAGTGGCGAATCTCGATATCATAATCACTGCGTTTGAAGATGATGGTCTTGGTAACTTTAATCCCATTATCCGACTCCCAGGTCAGCGGAATCCGCAACTCATCGGCGCCTGCATGCAGGGCGTAAGTCATTTGTGCTGACTGGTAACGGTCATTATGCGTCGGTACCGATCGGTCGGTACTTAACAGCCCGGATTGGGCGATAAACAACAGGTTACTGTTGGCGTTGAGTATTTGAACCTTGGTTTCCGGTGTTTCCACCTGTTCCGGGTATTCCAGCAGCCAGGCATTACTGACGGTGCCGCCTACCAGGTCAATTTCAACCTTCAGCACATCCGTTAATACAGTAATCCGCGGGCTTTCTGCGCCAATACTGGCTTCCTGGCTGGCCTGCCTGTCAGCGGCGCTGACCGGTACTGCAGGTAAGTCTTCAGCAGACCCGGTTGTTTGTGCGGGCCGTGATGTATCAAATGCGGGAACATCTGCGCTGGTGTCTGGTTTAGTGGCTTGCTGGGCGGAGTCTACCGTTTTTGGGTGATAATCCTGCTGCCATTGTACCCACAGGGAATAACCCATAAAAACCAGGAGTACCAGTAAAATCGGGCGTATATTAGCCATCTATCAGTCCTGTTATTTAACGCTGCCCGTTTCCCGAGCCAGTTTTTTTTCTATTTGCAACCAGAGCCGGTCGATCGAAGCCCTGAGCAGCTGATTATTGTTTTCTTTGGCGGCCTGGCGCTGTGCTAAAACCACATAATCTACACCATAAGCTGCGGATTCATCGCTTGCCTGCAGCACACTAACGCGCTGAAGTCGAAAGCTTTCCCTGACCAGGCGTTTAATCCGGTTGCGTTGTACAGCGCGCCGGTCAACCTTGCGGGAAACAACCTGTCCTAAACGTGCAAAGCCCAAACCAGTACCGGTTTGGGCCAAAATTCTAAAATATTCATCGCGGCAGCTGATGTTTTTCTTAAAAACCCTGGAAAAGTCTGCGCCGCCGGTTAATCTAAGCCGGCGCGGATAAGCCAGGTTCGTGTCGCTGGTCAACGCACTTAGGCTGACAGGCGTTTACGGCCTTTAGCACGACGAGCGCGAATAACTGCACGGCCACCACGGGTTGCCATACGTGCACGGAAACCGTGTGTACGTGCGCGTTTCAAATTGCTGGGTTGAAATGTCCGTTTCATGGGTCTCTACCTTTCTAATATCTATCGGCCCGCAACCATATAAGTTGCTCTATGAGCCTGCTCAAAACAAGAGGCGAATAGTACCTTTACCTGGGCCTGGTTTCAAGTTAATTTTATAAAAAAACAGGTTTTATAACATCTTTCCATTGTTTTGTGGATAACTTATCCACAGACGGGTACACTTGCTCGGGAATTACAGGAAATCTGGCCTAAGAGCAGAGCCTGCAACAATAAGTTTTGGTGCACTGCTGCTATTACCTTTCTGGTTTAACCGGGTACAGCAAAATTCACCCTGTGCCGGATATATCCTAAACAAGCTAACACATTGATATATAATAAAAATGACAAATAAAAACTGGGAGCTGTGCCTGCAACACCTTGAGCGTGAGCTCAGTCCGCAAGATATCGATACCTATATTCGACCGCTGCGGATACGTCCGGGGGCAGACGGATGCCTGAAACTGCTCGCACCCAACCCTTTTATCCGTGACCAGATTGCCAATGAGCACCTGGAGCGCATCCGCGACATCCTCGAACACCTGGGCCTCAACAGAGAATCTGTAACCATTCATATTGGCCAGTCCAGACCGGGTGCAACACGGGTGGAAACCCATGAAACTCGCTTTGTAACAGGACTTGACCCGAACCAGAGTTTTACCAACTTTGTCCAGGGTAAATCCAATGAACTTGGTGCTGCCGCCGCCCAACAGGTCGCTAAAAAGCCCGGTCGCACCTACAACCCCCTGTTGCTTTACGGTGGTACTGGCCTGGGTAAAACCCACCTGCTGCACGCCTGTGGCAATTTAATTATTGAATCCAATCCGCGTGCAAAAGTCCTTTACCTGCATTCGGAGCAATTCATTAACGATATGATCAGCGCGCTTCGCCAGGGCACAATTAATGAATTTAAGGATTATTACCGCACCCTGGATGTCCTGCTGATCGATGATATCCAGTTTTTCGCCGGCAAGGAGGCCACCCAGGAAGAGTTCTTCCATACCTTTAATACCCTTGTAGAAGGTCAGCAGCAAATCATCCTCACCTGCGACCGCTACCCCAAAGAGGTAAAGGGGATTGAATCACGCCTGCGCTCACGCTTCGGCTGGGGTCTTACGGTTGCCATCGAGCCGCCGGACTTTGAAACCCGGGTAGCCATCCTGATGAGTAAAGCCGATGAAAAGGGCATGTTGTTACCCGAAGATGTTGCTTATCTGCTGGCTAAGCGTATGCGCTCAAATGTGCGCGACCTTGAGGGTGCCCTGAACAGCTTAAGCGCCAATTCCCGCTTTACCGGGCGCGCCATTGATGTGGCATTTGCAACCGAAACACTGCGTGATTTGCTAATGGTGCATGATCGCCTGATTTCAATTGAGAATATCCAGCGGACGGTAGCGGAATATTACAAAATACGGGTAAGTGACATACTCGGCAAAAGGCGTCAGCGCTCTATCGTCCGTCCACGCCAGATAGCAATGTCGCTGGCAAAAGAATTAACCGATCACAGCCTGCCGGAAATTGGTGATGCTTTCGGTGGCAAAGACCACACCACGGTTATGCACGCCTGTCGGGTGATTGAAGAAAAGTGTGAAACCGACGCTCGCCTACGCGAAGACTGGTCTCGGCTGCTGCGGGAGTTAACAACTTAATGCCCGCTGGTAGAAAGAATACCCTGAGTATTTTTTCGCAAGGGAAAAGCAATGTACAATGGTGTGGATGTGTTGTGGATAACTATGGTATAAAGCGAACAGGGTTATTTATCCACAGCTTGCAAACAAGCAATACAGGTTTTTAACAGGGACTTATAATTAACTTAACATATTGATATATATGTTAATAAATGGCTTTTACACAGAAAGCATCAGTGCCTATTATTACTATATTTTATATATATATATATTATTAATTAACACGGGAACAAAAGATGAAATTCAGTATTCAACGTGAAGCTATCCTGCAACCACTGACACAAGTCGTCGGTGTTGTTGAAAGAAGACAGACCTTGCCAGTGCTTGCAAACTTTCTTATTTCTGCACGGGATAATCAAATATCTGTAACCGGTACCGATATGGAAGTTGAGCTGGTTGCGAAGGTTGCTGCTGAGGTTTCTGAGCCTGGAGAAACAACAGTTCCCGCACGCAAACTCGTGGATATATGCAGGGCACTGCCTGATGGTGTTGAAATTAGGTTTGAACAGGAAGGTGAGCGTGTTCTGGTTAAGGCAGGTCGCAGCCGTTTTACCCTGAGCACCCTGCCTGCTTCCGAGTTTCCAACGATTGAGGCAACTGAAGCCATGGAAACTATCCAAATCGAGGAAAAAGGCCTGAAGAAATTACTCGATAAAACAGCGTTTGCAATGGCTAATGGCGATGTACGCTATTACCTCAACGGGCTGTTGTTTGACCTCAGCAATGACTTATTGCGAACCGTAGCTACTGATGGGCATCGCCTGGCGCTGTGTGACATGCAGACGCAATTAAACCTTAACAAAGACCTCAAGCTGATAGTTCCCCGAAAAGGTGTTCTCGAGCTGATCAGGATGCTCTCAGACAGCGAGCAGACCGTAGCCCTTGGTCTGGCGGAGAAATTTGTTCGCCTGGTGCGTGGTGACTTTACCTTCACTTCAAAGTTAATTGATGGCCGCTTCCCCGAGTATGAGGCTGTAATTCCAGTCGGTGCTGAAAAATCATTCCAGACTGATCGTGCGGAAATCATTCGTGCACTGCAGCGTGTTTCCATTTTATCCAATGAAAAATACCACGGGGTAAGATTGGAACTCATTGATAATAATATGAAAATTGTTGCTCACAACAGGGACCAGGAAGAAGCCGTAGAAAACCTGACAATTGAACAGGACATGGAAAACACCCAACTAGGATTCAATGTGACCTACTTGCTGGATGCCCTGAGTGCTCTTGATAGCGAGGTTGTGGTGATGTCAATGCAGGACCCAAGTTCCAGTTGCCTGGTAACGGAGCCGGATAATGACAACATCCGCCATGTTGTAATGCCCCTGAAGTTGTAATTTTAGTCGGCCGCCTGATAGAGCCGGACCAGTGCAGGTATTAAAGCTCAATATAACCAATTTTCGCAATATTGAGCAAGCATCTCTAGAACCCCACCCCCGCCTGAATTTAATTATCGGCACCAACGGCGCCGGTAAAACTAGCCTGCTTGAGTGCCTGGTGCTACTCTCTAAGGGGCGTAGCTTTCGTAGCGGTAGCCACCGGGATCTTATCGGCCCCAAGGAAAAAAAACTACAACTGCACTGCCAGCTAAGAATTCAGGGAAAAACACACAAACTTGGCATTGAGCGAGGTATTAGCAGCTGGCGTGGGCGCCTTAACGGTGAAGAGATGAAGCAACGCTCTGGATTAGCCCACCTGCTCCCGCATGTGTTGTTTGAACCTAACAGCCACCTATTGGTTGATGGTGGCCCTGACTACCGTCGTCGTTACCTGGATTGGTCGGTGTTTCACGTGAAACCTGAGTTTTTATCCGTCTGGTATCGCTTTCATCGAAGCTTGAAACAGCGCAACGCCCTGCTTAAACAACCAACCTCCCGGGCAAACCATACAATATTAGACTCCCTGGACCAGCAACTTGCGCTTGCCGGCCACAGTATAAACAGATTGCGTGAGGCAGCATTTAAAGAACTCCAGCCCTGCGTTGTGGATGCGCTGACAGCGATAGCACCAGGCACCCCTGACACCCGGCTAGGTTATTCATGCGGCTGGAGTGGCGACGATTACCTGGAGTACCTGGGTGCTAATCGACAAAGGGACTGTGATGCGGGACAAACCCTTGGAGGGCCGCACCGCGCTAATATTGAAATGATGTCTGCTAAGGACCGGGTCAGGGACAGGTTTTCCAGGGGTCAGCAAAAAGCCCTTGCATACGCAATGCTGGTTGCCCAGGTGGACCACCTCAAACAAAATAAAATAGAGCCGCTTATTCTGTTGGATGATCCGGCATCAGAGCTGGATGAGACGACGCTTTCCCTGCTGTTTCAAAGGGTTTATAAAGGGTCTGGCCAGTTGTGGGTTACATCGGTTGAGCCTGACCCGCCCCTCTGGATAAGTGGTTTGTCGCTAAAAGGACCTGAATATAGTGTGTTTCACGTGAAACACGGAAAATTCTTAAAAATGGTATAATTATCAGCAATTATTTATTAAATAACAGAACAAAACCCAGTCAGTAATTTTCGCCGGAAACCAGGTTTGCGGCCGGGTTCAGTTATGTGATTAAACGGAGCACTCTAAATGAGTCAGAACTACGATTCCTCCAGTATTAAGGTATTAAAAGGGCTGGATGCAGTACGCAAGCGCCCTGGCATGTATATTGGCGATACCGATGACGGTACAGGCCTGCACCACATGGTGTTTGAGGTTGTTGATAACAGCATTGATGAGGCCCTGGCGGGTTATTGCGATAAAATTATCGTTAGCATTAACGAGGATGGCAGCGTTAGCGTTAGTGACAACGGTCGTGGTATTCCAGTGGATCTCCATGAAGAAGAGGGTGTGTCTGCAGCGGAAGTGATAATGACGGTGCTGCATGCCGGCGGAAAGTTTGATGATAATTCATATAAGGTTTCCGGTGGTTTGCACGGCGTAGGTGTTTCGGTTGTCAACGCACTATCTGATACCCTGGAGCTTGAGATTTGTCGCGATGGCTCTGTCTGGCAGCAGACTTACCATTTGGGTGAGCCCCTGGAGCCGATGAAAGCGGTCGCAGAGACTGATAAAACCGGTTCGCTTATCCGTTTTCTACCCAGTACAAAAATATTTTCAAACATTGAGTTCCAGTATGATGTTTTGGCAAAACGTTTACGCGAGTTGTCATTCCTTAATTCTGGCGTCTATATTGAGTTGCGTGATGAGCGTAATGATAAGCGTAAGGTTTTCTCTTATGAGGGTGGTATAAGTTCGTTTGTTGAATACCTGGGAAAGAAAAAAACACCTTTACATCAGACGGTTATCAGCTTTACCAAGGAAGTTGAAGGAGTTGTGTGTGAGGTTGCCATGCAGTGGACTGATTCCTATCAGGAGGGTGTTTACTGCTTTACTAATAACATTCCCCAGCGTGATGGCGGTAGCCACCTGTCTGGTTTCCGGTCGGCACTGACGCGCACCATCAACCAGTATATAGAGCAGTCAGGCCAGGGTAAAAAAGATAAATCTAGCATGAGCGGAGATGATTGCCGCGAAGGCTTGCTTGCGGTATTGTCGGTTAAGGTCCCCGACCCGAAGTTTTCATCACAAACCAAGGATAAGCTGGTTTCCTCAGAAGTTAAACCCATGGTGGAATCCATGGTTGGCACCTCCTTGAAGGAGTTTCTGTTGGAAAACCCGACAGAAGCCAAACTAATTACCTCGAAGGTGGTTGATGCCTCACGAGCGCGCGAGGCCGCACGGAAGGCAAGGGACATGACCCGTCGCAAGGGTGTTCTAGACATCGCTGGTTTACCGGGTAAGTTGGCCGATTGCCAGGAAAAAGATCCCAGCCTGTCAGAAATATTCCTGGTGGAAGGAGATTCGGCCGGCGGTTCAGCTAAGCAGGGCCGTAACCGTAAGTTCCAGGCTATCCTGCCCCTGCGCGGTAAGATTCTCAATGTAGAGAAAGCCAGGTTTGACAAGATGTTACAGTCAGCAGAAATTGGTACGCTGATTACGGCGCTGGGTTGTGGAATTGGCAAAGATGAATTCGATATTGATAAGCTCCGCTATCACCGCATCATTATTATGACGGATGCGGACGTTGATGGTTCGCATATAAGGACCCTGCTGTTGACCTTTTTCTACCGGCAAATGCCGGAGCTTGTAGAAAATGGTTATATCTATATTGGCCAACCACCTCTATATAAAATCAAGAAGGGCAAGCAGGAGCACTACATCAAAGATGATGCAGAATTAAATGAATATTTACTTGCGCGCGCAATGGATAACGCCTCCTTCAGCTATGATCCTGATGCGCCGCCGTTATCCGGTGAAGGCCTGGAAAACCTGGTGCGTAACTATATGACAGTACAGGCGGTTGTGGCTCGTTTAGGACATCGATACGACTCCGAGTTTATATCACAACTGGTTGATTATAAAACAATTAATAAAGACTCTAGTGAACAGGAGTGGGGTGACTGGTGTACTGGAATAAACCAGCGCTTGAATGCAGTCGCGGCAACTGCTGTTAGTTACAAGGTTGAGGTTACCGAAAAAGAAGGGCGCCCCGGTATAAGCATCCAGCGGACAACCTATGGCGTGGCTGAGGATTCGTTTGTCGGACAGCGCTTTTTTAACAGCCCTGACTACCTGTTGATTGCCAAGCTGGCTGAATCACTGCACGGCCTGGTTCAGGGTGGTGCGGTAATTCATCGTGGCAAGGCAGAGGCAGCGGTGAATAATTTTGCAGAGGCGTACGACTGGTTAATGGCGGAGAGTCGCAAGGGCCGGAGTTTCCAGCGTTTTAAAGGCCTGGGTGAAATGAACCCGGAACAACTCTGGGATACAACAGTAAACCCGGAAACCCGCCGCCTGTTACAGGTTACCATCGAAGATGCCGTAGCTGCAGATGAAATATTTACAACATTGATGGGTGATGAAGTTGAGCCACGGCGCGAGTTTATTGAAGAACACGCCCTGGATGCCACTAATATCGATATCTGACCGTACGCTTAATTGAAAGCAAACCCCCCGGTTGCCTGAGGTGCAACCGGGGGGTTTTTTTGCTCGAAGGGCGTCATGAAACAATAGTGCAGGGTGGCCATAAATGACCAGGTGCCAAGGTGGTAATTAGCTTAAAGTCTTTAAATGCTGATAAAATAAACTATCATTCGCTAATTATCGACTTTTCCAGCACTACCTCTGAGGTCATTGAGTTGGTAATAAGACAAACGATCTTGGATTTGTCGAGTAATTTATCAGCCTTTACCTGGTCGGTCCCAGCGGGTACAACAAGCCTGACTTTCAGGATAATACGGGTAAAACGGGTCACCCTGTCGATGCGTTCGAGTACCGCCTCTACATCACAGTCAATCTCCGTCCACTCCATTTTTGAGGCCCGGGCTATGGCGCGAAAAGACAAAATCAGGCAATTAGCAATGGCACCAGTCAGCATGGTTTCGGGTGACCAGATATCCCCGGGTCCGCCAAACTCTTCCGGGGCATCGGTTTCAAGGTCAGGCAAGCCTTCAGCTTTCAGCATTACGGTTTGCTTGGGGCTTGAGCTGGCAGAAACTTGATAGTGGTGGGGTAAGGCTTGCATAAAGTATTCCTTTAAATGGTGGTTGTACTGGTTCGGCGGGGGTCTGTTGGGTTTTATTCACCCAGGGAAACCAGGTATTTCTTTAACGACTGCATTTCGTGAGAATCGAGCTTGAGAGCCTCACCCTGAAGCGCGCCAACGATACACCGATTAATTTGTTGTTCAATTTTAGGGTTGTTTAACGATATTTCAAGGCCTGTTCCGTTATTATGACAACTGTTACAGCTTTTGTCGCTAGTTGAGTCACCCAGGCCAGGGTTGTTGAACAGGGCTTTTCCCTCGTCCACACTACCGGGGCCGGCGAGGCAGACTCCGCTGCTTATCATCAAGGTAAGGGTTATGGCTTTAAAGCTTGTTTCAATCATCTGCATGCTGGTTTCCGGTTATGTCTGAATCGGGGATTATATCTCGTATTTTTACTCAGTTGAGTAATGCGGCGCTTTTAATCTGGGCATAGACTTCAACCCCGGCCTGGATTTGCAAGGCCTCGGTAGATTTCCTGGAAATCAGGGCCAGCAATTTGCTTTGACCGATAGCAAGCTTAACCAACACCTGTGAGTCATCACTCGCACTGGTTTCAATCACCGTGGCAGGAAAGATATTCAAAATACTGCTGGTTTTGGCCTTCTCAAGGGATAAGGAGACATCACGGGCGGAGATTTGGATACGCACACTGTCACCGATGGCCAGGTTTGTGCCGGCAATAGTAAATTGTCCACCGGGAAAATCAAAATAGCTGATACCAAAGCTTTCATCTATAGCAGATACCAGCCCATTGATCACACAACTGCGGTCAACCCCTGTGCTCAGGGGAAGGTCAAGTCGGGACAGCATTTCACTGACAGTACCGTTTGCACGTATTCTGCCGCCATCCATTAACACTAGTTGATCGGCCAGTTGAGCGGCCTCATCCAGGGAATGGGTTACATAGATGACAGGAATTTTCAATTGTGTGCGCAGATCTTGCAGGTAAGGCAGGATTTCCTGCTTGCGAGTTGAGTCAATCGCTGCCAGCGGCTCATCCATAAGCAGGAGATCAGGGCGGGTTGCCAGGGCCCTGGCAATCGCTACACGTTGTTTTTCGCCACCCGAAAGCGTGTGTGGTTGGCGTTCCAGTAAAGTGCCAATGCCCAGCAGCTGGATAATTGTATCCAGTGGTAGCGAATGAGGGTCTTTGCCCACCCGTTTAATACCATATTGAATATTGGCCGTGACGCTGAGGTGGGGGAACAGGCTGGCCTCCTGGAATACATAACCCAGGGCGCGTCGATGGGTTGGCAGGAAACTGGATTGATCCTGCCAGACAGTATTCCCGAGGCGTAAGCAGCCACTTTCAGCTCTATCAAGACCGGCGATTAATCGCAGCAGGGTGGTTTTTCCGCATCCAGAAGGACCGTAGATAACACTAATTCCAACATCTGGAAGCTTTATATCCACGTCCAGGAGAAAATCCGTTTGCTGGTATTTGAACTGTGCCTGGATACTCATGCGTTTATCAGGATCGAACGCCGGTTAAATGCGTAAACTAACACCAGCAGGATAAAAGAAAACACCAGTAATGCAGCAGATAACCAGTGTGCCTGGCTATAGTTGAGTTGTTCAACATGGTCGTAAATGGCAATAGAAACTACCTGGGTTTTACCGGGAATATTGCCACCAATCATCAACACAACGCCGAATTCGCCCAGGGTATGTGCAAAGCCGAGCACAGCAGCAGTTAAAAAACCCGGACGTGCCAGGGGTACGGCAATAGTGAAAAAACGATCCAGTGGTGATGCGCGCAAGGTGGCGGCAACCTCCATCGGCCTGTTGCCAATGGCATTGAAGGCGTTTTGCAGGGGCTGGACCACAAAGGGCATGGAGTAAATAACAGAACCAATTAACAGCCCGGTAAAACTAAAGGTAGGTGGATTTGCCCCAAAAGCCAGGAACAACTGACCGACGGGACCCTCAGGGCCAAGAGCTATCAACAGGTAAAAGCCCAGCACGGTGGGCGGTAAAACCAGAGGCAGTGCGAGCACGGCTTCGAGTAAAAACTTGAGGCGCCACTGGCTGCGCGCCAGCCACCAGGCCAGCGGAGTACCCAGGAGCAGGAGGATCAGGGTTGTAAGCCCGGCGAGTTTGAGGGTAATCAGCAGGGCTGTGAGGTCGGCTTCAGAAAACATACAGGTGCTTATTATGGCCTGTTTTCAGTGGGGGTAAAATACCCGGCCCGGTGGATAATGCCGATGGCGACCGGTGAACGCATGAATGTCATGAATGCGACCGCTGCGGGACTGTGTTTGAGGATGACAGCCTGTTGTGTAATCGGCTGGTAATAGGCTGCAGGTATATCCCAATACGAGCCGGTGCTGTGGGTGTCGGTGTTTTTTATCTGTGAATAGGCAATAAAGCCCAGCTGTGCGTTACCGGTTGTCACGAAGTGAAAGGCCTGGGCGATATTCTCCCCACGCACAATCCGGGTTTGGTATGTATCCCATAGGTTTAGCTTAACCAGGGTTTCCTCGGCTGCTTTTCCATACGGTGCAAGTTTTGGGTTGGCGATCGCCAGGTAACGAAAGCCTGCCTGTTTCAGCTTGCCAAGTACGGGGTTTTCTGCAGGCGTGTTAATTTCAGTGGTTTTATAATCCAGTTTATGGGTGTGCGGCTGCCAGAGTACCAGCTTGCCATAGGCATAAGTAAAGCGGGAACCGACTATAGCCAGTCCTTTGCGCTCCAGTAGTTGCGGTCGTTTTGCATCTGCGGCAAAAAACAGGTCAAAAGGAGCACCGTGGCTGATCTGGGCATAATGCTTCCCACTTGAACCCGAGGCCAGCACAAGCCGGTGTTCGGATTGTTTTTCAAAGACCAGGGCAAGGGCTTTAAGTGTAGGGGCAAAATTACTGGCAACAGCAACCCGGATTTCATCCGCGCTGGCCGGTATGCTTCTTAAAAGCAGGAAAACCAGTACAAATAGCAGTGGTTTCATTCGGTTTTCGCTGCCGCCTTCAGTTTTTTCCAGCGAAAGCTAATATTTGTTCAAAAGGCATATGATCACCCTCATCTTTGCCGGAGTATGCCGCCTGGATAATACCGTTTTCATCCACTAACAGGTCTAACGGCATGGTGGTCATGCTGCCTTTAATCCTCCAGGGGATATAACCTTTGGCAAACATCGCATTGAGCATGGTCGGGAAGCGCTTTACCATTCCCAGTGTCATGCCAAATACAGAGTGCCTGACCCCAAATTTCTTATAGTAGATATTGTTAGCGTCCGCGAGAATTGGGAAGGGGGCATTATGCCCGCTGGAAAATCGTTGCAGGTTATCAAGCGGTGAATCAAAGATGGCGACGATTTTGAAGTCTTCCGGTAATTTCCCGTGTTTTTCTACCAGCTCGTGTACACGCATATTACAAAACGGGCAGGAAGCAAAGCGGAAGAAACCGAGTAGGTAACGCTTTCCGCTGTAGGCTTCCAGATTAAAATCACCACCTTTAATTTCAGGCAGTGTCAGTGTGCCGACATGATCACCCTGTTTTATAGTCATAACCTATCCTGTTTAGCGGTTAATGTAGGGCTGGTTATCAACCAGCATATGTGGACCGAGCTCATCCAGCGAGCGGCAGCCGAGCTGCCCCAGGACCCGGTCGATTTCATCGGTTAATAAAGCCAGCGCATGTTCTACTCCGGCCTGACCACCAGCTGCAAGCCCGTAAAGGGTTGGCCGACCGAGCATAACCCCGTCTGCACCCAGGGCAATTGCTTTGAGGATATCGCTACCGCGCCTGAAACCGCTGTCTATCAGTACCGTTAGTTTTTCACCCACCGCCTGGACGATCTCTGGCAAGACCTCAATCGGCGCCACACAACTATCCAGTTGACGGCCACCATGGTTGCTCAAAATAATGCCATCACAACCCATACTTGCAGCTTGTTGTGCATCTTCAACCGATAACACCCCCTTGAGGATAAGTTTTCGCGGCCACATATCCCTGATCCACTGCAGGTCTTCCCAGGATATATCCGGGGCGAGCATGCCCGGCAGGGAAACAACCCCACCCTTAACCGTGCGCATTTCAGGTGGCAGGTATTCAACAACATTTTCGAACAGGGGGATGCCGTGCGGAATGAGCACATCATTAATCCAGCGCGGATGCAGGGCGACATCGAGGACATTACGCGCGGTCAGCTTGCCGGGTTGTTTGTAATTTCTCAGGTCCCACTCGCGGCGACCGAACACATTGGCATCGGTAGTGAAAATCAGGGCTTCATAACCCGCTTTTTCAGCCCGGGAAATAATATCCCGTCCGACATTTCGATCATTCATCATATACAACTGCATCCACAGCCGCCCCCCAGCCTCCGAGGCGATATCTTCCAGCGAGGCGTTCGATACCGTGCTCAAACAAAAGGGAATACCGGCTGCTGCGGCAGCTTTGGCCAGCGCCACATCACCACGGTGGTGCAATAAGCCATTGAGGCCTGTGGGTGAAATTAGTAATGGTGAGGGTGATGCTTTGCCAAATATGCGAATGTCCTGGTTACGGCCATCGGTATTGACCAGGGTTGAAGGCTTAAAGCTATAGCGTTTAAATACATCAAGATTCCTGTGCAGGGCAGTTTCTGTTTCCGCACCACCTTCCACGTACTCAAAAGTAAAATTTGGTACCCGGCGCTGGCCGACCAGGCGCAGCTCTTCAATTGAAAAGGCCCGACGGTAATCTTTACCTTTGTATAGTTTTCTAAGCAGGGACATAGTAGCTGTTATTCATTTACAGGCCTGCAGGCCGCGAACACGTGGATACTGATCGCTGTCCAGGGGGTCACCATCCGCTAATGTATCGTTACTAAGGTGCTTGTTGGTGCCGATACGGGCGTCATAAACCACATCATCACCGGTATAGCGAATCGCATACCCGCGGCGGCGCAGGGCCTGCGAGGTATTGCCGGCAGCACCGTGTACCGTTAATCCATGAAACAGCAGGGCATCACCCGGCTCAAGGTCCCAGTGAATAATATCGTAATCATCACGATGGTTTTCGATATCGGGCATGGGTTCGTAATCAGGGTTTTTCTCATAGGCATCTATAGCACGTGTTTTGCCAAACACCTCTGGTTGAAAATACCGATCCCATAAATGTGAACCGCGAATAAATTCAAGCACACCACTTTCCCGGGTGGATTTATCACCCGCGAACCAGAATGACAGGGTTTGTGATCCGCGAATTGGCCAATAGGGCAGGTCATTATGCCAGCGGGTGGGGATCGGGGTTCCGGCTTCTTTGACGAAAAGTTGGTCGTAGAACAGGTTGACTTTAGTAGAGCCGAGAAACTGCTGGGCAATGTCAGGCAGGTGAGAATTCTGGCTTATATTTCGAAAAGACGGGTTGTTTTCCCAAAGGCGCATGTTGCCATGAAATTTTCCACTGCCCTTAGTAGCATACCCGTGGTAATAAGGTCCGGGGTTGAGGATTTCTGATGCAATTGCCGTGCGTAGCTCAGTTAGCATCGGTGCAGTTAAAGCATTACGTAAAATGACGACACCGTCTTTATTATAGGCATCGATTTGTGCCTGCTCAATATTGGGAAATATATCGTTATTCATAGTCTGAGCCTAAATTAAACCTAACTCTATTACCCCGGTGAAATTTCCCACCGAATTAACCAGGGCCCGATGTCAACAAGAGTGTGTCCTGTCGACGGCAAACCGTTACAATAGCACAGTCTCGCTTGTGTAAATTTACGATATTACATCGGCTGCCCTGTGTATCCCTGATGAAACACGAACCCCAGATTCTGGCAATACTTATGACTACCGAAAACATAACAGCATTTAGTGATCTTGCCCTGAGCAAGCCCATGCTCAAAATACTGGATGATGTAGGCTATGAAAGCCCCTCTCCTATCCAGGCAAAAACCATTCCATTACTGCTTGAGGGGCGGGATGTTGTAGGCCAGGCCCAAACAGGCACTGGTAAAACAGCAGCATTTGCTTTGCCGATATTATCCAGGATCGACATTAAGCAGAAAGACCCGCAGGTCATGGTGCTGGCGCCAACCCGGGAATTAGCGATTCAGGTAGCAGAGGCCTTTCAAAAATATGCTACTTACCTCAAGGGTTTTCATGTTCTGCCCGTTTATGGTGGCCAGGATTACAGCGGCCAGATTCGAGCGTTAAAACGCGGTGTTCATGTAGTGGTTGGTACGCCCGGGCGGGTAATGGACCATATGCGTAAAGGCACCTTAAAACTGGGTAGCCTGAGTACGCTGGTGCTGGATGAAGCTGATGAAATGCTGCGCATGGGTTTTATCGATGATGTGGAGTGGATCCTCGAGAAAACACCCGGGGATAGGCAAATTGCCTTGTTTTCAGCCACCATGCCGGATCAAATCCGCCGGATTGCGCGTAAATACCTCAACAAGCCGGCTGAAGTCACGATTAAAGTTAAAACCCAGACGGCTGATACCATTCGCCAGCGCTTCTGGCCGGTCAGCGGGGTGCACAAACTGGATGCCCTTACCCGTATCCTCGAAGCCGAACCGTTTGAGGCAATGATTGTTTTTGTGCGTACCCGAACATCGACTGTAGAGTTGGCCGAAAAACTGTCAGCCCGTGGTTTTGCCGCCGCACCCCTGAACGGCGATATTCCACAGAACCAGCGTGAACGCACGATTGGGCGCCTGAAGAAGGGCACACTGGATATCCTGGTGGCAACCGATGTAGCTGCCCGGGGCCTGGATGTTGAACGCATCACCCATGTTATCAATTATGATATTCCCTACGACACAGAAGCTTATATTCATCGTATCGGCCGTACTGGCCGTGCCGGCCGTAAAGGTGATGCGATCCTGTTTGTGGCCCCGCGTGAAAAACGCATGCTGTATGCGATAGAAAAAGCCACCCGCAAAGAAATTGACATCATGGAGCTGCCAACTACCGAGCTGATCAACGATACTCGCATTGCCCGCTTTAAGCAGCGGATTAGCGATACCCTGGCAGCGGATGACTTTGGTTTATTCAGTCAGTTGATTGAACAATATGAGCAGGAGCATAATGTGCCGGCAGTAGAAATTGCGGCCGCCATTGCACAGATGCTGCAGGGTGATGTGCCCTTCCTGCTAAAAGACCAGCCGCAGAGAAAACGACCGGTTAGCTGGGAACGGGATGGTCGTGACGGACGCGGTGAGGGTCGGTCTGCCAATCGCGGACGCAAGCCCAGGAGAAACGACCCTGGCCTGGGTGAAGATATGCAGCGTTATCGCCTTGAGGTGGGTTATAAACACAAGGTCAAACCCGGAAATATCGTGGGTGCAATTGCCAATGAAGCGGGTCTTGATAGCGGGCATATTGGCCGCATCAATATTCGGGATAACTTTACCCTGGTCGATTTGCCCAAAAACCTGCCCAAAGACATTCTTGAGTTATTAAAGAAAACCTGGGTAGCCGGTCAGCAGCTGCAACTTTCAGTTGATACAGGTGGACCTGCAAAGGGTTCCGAGGAAAAGCCCGGTGGGCGGCCAGCCGGGAAGTTTGCACATAAACCAAAAAAACGGCATAAGCCGCGGGCAAGAAACAAAAAGCCAACCAAACGGGATAAGAAAAAAGCCCAGAAAAAATAATTCCGGGCTTTCACAGGCAGTTGCGGGTGACATAGCCACCCGCTGATTTTAAATTTAGTTACCAACACCTTTCGGGTTAGGACCATACTCATTGTTGCCTGCTGGTCAGGATGCCTTGATTTGGCGGATGCTAGCTGGCATCCACCTGGGTTAAAAAACTTAGAATTTTAGATCATTGTTAGTGCGGGCCATTATCTGAGCGCTTGTCTCAGTTTTAGGCACTCGGCATCCGCTTGCTGGGCTTCGCGAAGGAATAACTCTGTGGTTGAGTTCAGTCCGCCAGCTTCCAGGGCAGAGCTCATTGCAGCGACACTTTCTGGTGTACAAATGGGCTTTAACAGATTACTGACATAACTGGACATGAAATAAGGATCGCGATCTGATAGCAGGGAAAGTGATTGTAATATGTGCACAAGCTGACCCGCCTGTAGCGCAGTTTGATTGGCGGGGAACAGCGTAAACAGGGCGGCTCGTTGTTTGGCTAAGCCAAGTTCCGAATCCGGGTTTGCCAGTTCTTGTAACCAACGTTCCTTATTGGCGGCTTGAGGTAATGCAGCGTCGGCGGAAATACTAAATTTCTGACCCAGGTCGGATGAATCGCGCTCTAACTCGCTCTTGATTAACCGCTGTACATCAGCGGCCCCCAGGCTACTGAGTGAAATGACCACCCGCCAACGCAGGTCCTCGGACCATTGCAGCGCAGGCAAGCTGATGGTTTCGCTGAGCAATGACAGTAATCTCGCCTGTGCGACAGGGCCGTCACTTGTCTCCAGCAGTAGATCAAACCACAGGCTGGCGCGGTCAGGGTCGGTTTCTGTAGTGGAAAGTTGCCAGACATGATCTTCGAGCGCTGCCAGAACCTGGGCCAAAGCGGCTTCGGCTTCGGGGCGCAGGCGATAAAGTAAATTCACTGAATCGGCAATGGATCGGGTTAACTGGGCCAACACCCGCAAATTGGTTTCTGTTTTCAATTCATCCAGAGCCAGGATGACATAATCCTGTATTGGCATACGACCGCTGTGTGTCATGTCATACAGTAAGCGGATCATCATGGAGCGTACTAACGGGTCTTGTAAATCCTGGATTCGGCCACGGATGGCATGAATAGCAGCATCGTCCAATGCTACTCTCGCAAAACCCCAATCATCATGATTGGGGAACACAAAAACCGGGCAGGCTGCGCCGACCGCTTGTTTTACTTCAGTTTTCTCGCCGTATATTTCGACATCGTAAATGGCTCCGGGTTTCAGTTGGTTCGAATCCAGATGATAGAGTGCAACGGCCACACGATGTTGCCGTAACTGCGGATGCCCTTCAGGCGCAGTTTGCAGGATGTTGAGATTAACAATACGGCCATCGGCACATTCAAAGCGTGCTTCCAGTTCATTAAAGCCCGCCTGATACAGCCATTGCTGTGACCATTGGTCAAGGTTTCGTCCAGATGAAGCCGCTTGTGCATCAATGAAGTCCTGCAATACGGTGTTGCCGTAAGCATGCTCCTTGAGGTAGTTTGAAACACCGAAACGGTGGTTTTCATAACCGACAAAATGGGCCAGCTGTTTTAACACAGAAGAACCTTTCTGATAGGTTATTTCATCAAACACCGAGAAAAAATCAGCGGTACTGTTAACGGGTACTTCAATGGGGTGGGTCGTTACCCGACTGTCTTTGGCATAGGCCTGTTGTTTATTATCGGTGAAGAAGCGGTGCCAGGCATCTTTGAATTCGGTTGATTCGATCAAGGCAAGATTTGCCATCAGTGTGGCAAAGCTCTCATTCAACCAAAGACCATTCCACCAGTCCTTGGTAACCAGGTTACCAAACCACATATGCGCCATTTCATGCAGGATGACGCTGGCGCGGGCTTCGCGCTCGAACTGGTTGCTGGTTTGACGTTGTACATAGCCCTCCTTAAAGGTCACTGCGGCTATATTTTCCATTGCGCCGATGGCGAAGTCGGGCACGATTAGCTGATCATATTTTCCAAAGGGGTAAACAATATCGAAATAGCGGGCATAAAAATCAAGGCCGCCACGGGTAACTTCAAACCATTCATCGACAGCCACATACCTGGCCAGGCTTTGACGTGCAAACAGGCGAATGGGAATGTCGCCGGCCTTATCTTCCCAAATTTTATAAGGTCCGGCATGCAGGGAGAAGACATAGGTCGACATTTTGGCTGTGGTCGCAAATGTCCAGGTGGAAACTGAACCATTGCTTTCACTAATTTCACCTGCAGCAGTTGAAACAACCACCCATTCTTCAGGAGCTTTTACCTGCAGGTCAAAGGTTGCCTTCAGGTTCGGCTGGTCAAAAGCCGGAAACAAACGATTGGCGTAGTAGGGCCAAAGGTAGGTGTAAACGTACGTTAAGCCATCCTCCGGGTCGGTGAAGTGGTGTAGCCCGGTGCCATCAATGCTGTATGGGTGCTGATATTCGACTTCCAGCTTATTGTTACCAACAAGTAAGACATCAGCTGGGATGGTGATGAAAAAACCGTTGTATTGCGTATCAACTTCATGTCCATTGACCAGCACGCGGTCAAGTTGTGCGTTGGCGAAATCAATCGTCAGCGCGGCGTCTGCCGAAGACAATTCAAAATTTACCAGCGCACGCCCCTTGAACAAATCAGGACTGGAAGCAAGATCAAAAAACAGCTGGTAATGAATTTTACCAATACGCGCTTTTCTGGCCTTTGCCTGCAGGAAGGTTAAAGCATCCTCGTCAGTACGGGTCGTTGCTGAATTGTTTGCTGTGATTGGGTCACTTGTCTGCCTGGTGTCGTCCGCCGGACCACAGGCCGCTAAACAAAGCCCAAGACAAAATGTAGACCAGTGCAGAAATTTCATCCAGCTTCCCCCTCTTTGTTACAGTAGCTAATATTTCTTGAACCCAAGAAATGGAATTCAGAGTATACAGCCCCGTTTGTGGGTGTAGCTACAGGAAACCCGTGATCAAGCCAACAGCAACGAATATCAGCAAGACAGAAACCATTAGCTGAATCGAGCGGATGGTGAGTTTGTTGAGTAATCGCGTACCCATAAACGCACCGGCAAAGGCTGATAAAGTGGCAGCCAGGACCAGCGCCCAATTAATCGCCTGGCGATCTGCTGACATTTCCCAGCCATAAACCAGCATGCGCGACATATCTACCATTACTGCGAGTAATACCCCGGTGGCAACGAACTGTTTTTTATCCAGTCCGGCCTTGAGCAGGAACATACTCCTGAAAGCTCCCTGGTGACCAGAAAAGCCGCCAAAGAAACCACTGATCGCGCCACCGGCAGGAAGATATTTTCGGTCAAGTGTGATGGCTGCAAATTTTTTAGAAAACTCCAGCATGACAAAGCTTAATATCAGCAAGCCGATAAGCAACTTTGCCGGAAAGACCTGCATTGGCCGGCCTAACAGGGTGTACGCGATCAGTGATGGCATATCCGCAATCCAGTTAAGGGCGAGCGCACCAAGCAGTGCAAAGATAATGGCTGGAACACCAAAGCTGATGAGTACCGAGCGCACAGCGTGTTTACCTAGAAGGGCAACTTTAAACAGGTTGTTGGCCAGGTGGACGATGGCAGTAATGGCAATTGCCATTTCTATCGGGAAGAAAATGGCGACGACTGGCATTAGCAGTGTGCCCAGGCCAAAACCTGAAAACAGGGTCAGCGCTGAAGCGGCAAGCGCTGCCAGGGATACAATCAGAATGTCCACAATCTCAGTTTATCCAGTTAGCAAAAACCCGCGCAAAACGGCCCGCTGAGTTTGAATCCATATTGAAATACAGCGATGGTTCAATTATTTCCAGTTCCATCAGGGCAAAACCCGCACCTGTGCGTACAAAATCAACCCGGGAGTAAAGTGGTTTTGGATTGACTGACTTCAGCACCTTCCCTGCACATGCCAGCAACTCGGGCTCCGGCTCAACGCTTGTTAGTATGCCGCCATGTTCTTCCTGCACCCGAAAGTCCCGGGCTTTGGGCTTTTTCAAAATGCAGTGGCTGAATTCATCTGCAAAGAAGAACAGGGAATATTCACCCTCATCTACAATGCCCTGCATAAACGGCTGCACCATATAGTCACGCTGTGCAAAAATCTTTTGCAGGCTAGTCGCCGAAAGCAGGGCTTTTTCTGGTGTCAGCTTAAAGGTATCGTCAGCATTAGCACTAATATTAGGTTTTATGACTATCTCCTGGGTGTCGAGTTCTTCAAAGAACCCCATGATTTGTGAGCGGGAAAACCCTGACATCCATAACGTGGGAACAATTTTAATACCAGCATGCTCAAGTTCACGCAGGTATTTTTTATCCAGGTTCCAGTTAACCAGTTCAAGCTTGTTTTCAAGTTGTGCAGAAGATTGCTCAATGCTTTGCAGAACAGATAAAAATTGTGTGTGGTCGTCCTGGTAATCCCAGCAGGAGCGAATCAGCACTACATCATAATCATTCCAGTTCACTTGTTTATCACGCCAGGAAACAGTTTCGGCTTTCCATCCCAGCTTATGCAATGGCTCGAAAAGCAGGCTGTCATAGCAGACAAAATCATCCAGGGTATCCATGCTGAGGAATGCAACTTTTTTCATTTTTTACCGCTTGAGTACATCCGCAAGGATATCCTGATCAATATTTCCACCCGATGCAACAACCGCAACTTTCTTTCCGGCATTCAACCCCGCTTCCTGTGTTGCGGCAGCCAGTGCGGCGGCTCCTGCGCCTTCACAGACATTATGGGTGCACTCAAACATCATGCTGATAGCATCTTCAACGGCGGCATCACTCACCTCAACAATATGATCAACACCCTGAAGAATAATTTCCAGTGCAGCGGGCTCCGGAACCCGGCAGGCCATACCGTCAGCTATCACTGTGCTGACCGGTGACTCAACTGGCTTGCCGGCACGGAACGATTGTGCATAAGCGGTGGCATGTGAAGAGACAACGCCGACCACTTTGGTATTTAGTCCTAAAGCATCACGGGCAGCCAGCATCCCGCAAATACCGGAGCCCAGGCCGATGGGCACATATACGACATCAATGTCGTTGACCGCTTCCAGTAATTCCAGGCTGTAGGTGGCCACCCCGGCAACCAGTAAACGGTGAAAAGAGGGTACCAGGTGCAAAGATTCCTCGGCAGCAAGGCTAGTAGCAAATTCACGTGCGGCCTGGAAGTCATCGCCATGTTCAATCAGCCTGACACCAAGCGCCTGCATAGCAACATTTTTCTCCTTGCTATTGCCGTGCGGGACCACGATGGTGGCCGGGATAGCATAACGCCGCGCGGCAAAGCCGATGGACTGGCCATGGTTTCCTCGGGTTGCTCCAATGACACCCAGCGGAAGCGCCCCGGATTTTTGCAGATGATCAAAGTAAACCAGCCCACCACGGATTTTGAATGCGCCAACCGGGCTGTGGTTTTCGTGTTTGACCCAGATTTCGGCACCCAGGCGCTCACTCAGCAGGGGCCATTGGTATTGAGGGGTTGGCGGCATGGCTGAATAAACAACAGCTGCTGCTTCGCGGATTTGTGTGAGCTTAACTTGCATTATTTACTTCCTGTTTATTGCTTATTTATGCCACTGGTATTGGTTGATATCAAAGCCATCCCTGGAATATGTTTGTACCAGCTTAAAGCCACATTTTAGTAAAACATGACTGGAGGCGGGGTGCTCGGTCAGAACTTCACCCATGACTTTTGAAATCCCCAGGACACGGTCTGCATATTCCAGGGTTGCCACTACTGCCTCTGTAGCCAGCCCCATGCCCCAATATTCCGGCAGCATTCGATAGCCAATATCCGGGCCGTTCAGGTGTGGCTCATATTTCAAGCCGCAAAAACCGATCACCTTATCATCAGCTTTATGTACCAGGGCATAGCGGGCATAGCCGTATTTTTTATACTCAGCCAACCAGATTTTGCGGATAACATCTTCAGCTTCCTGCCTGGACTGAAACACCGGGTCGCCAGTTAGGCGCTGGACTTCTACATTGGAGCTGAATGCGTAAACCGCATCAATATCATCCAGGCAGAACTTGCGCATACCCAGGCGGGTGGTTTCAATTAAGCCTGACATCATGTCCTGTTTCCTTCATTTCTAACATATTGATTCTATCCCTGCAGGTCGGCGCTGATTAATTTGAGTGCCAGGGCGGCAAATACAAATCCGGCGATGCGGTTCAGGTATATCTGGGCTTTAGGGGTGTGTTTGAGCCAGGCTCCCAGGCTGCCGGCCAATAGTGCGATCCCGCCAAATACAATAAAAGTGACAATAATAAAAATACCACCCAGCAGGAATATCTGCTGTGCCATGGGTCCGTTCGAGGATGAGGCAAACTGGGGCAGGAAAGCCAGGAAAAACACCGAAACCTTGGGGTTAGTGACATTCATAATAATGCCCCGCCGATAAAGCTGAAAGTCGGTTAATTCCGGTGATTTCTTATCCTGCAAGGCAGCAGAAGATGCATGAAAGGCCCGCCAGGCAAGATACAGCAGGTATATGGCGCCGGCAAACTTCAAGACATTAAAGGCTATTGCTGATGCCATTAAAACGGCCGCTACCCCGAGGGCAACCACGGAGGTGTGGAAAATTAATCCGCTGCAAAGGCCGATAGTTACCAGCACGCCCGCTTTGCGCCCATATAGCGCAGACTGGGTTAAGACAAAGATATTGTCGGGCCCGGGCACCAGCGCCAGGGCAACGGAGGCAATGATAAACGTGGCAAGCTGCTCGACCGGGATCACACTATTGCCGGTTATTTATGAGCGATGGGTTTATCGGTAAACAAATAGTCTTTCAGCTCTTTATCAAAAGACGGGTCCTGCCGACGGATCCACTCCAGCACCATGGCCGCGTGTTCTTTTTCTTCATCACGGTTATGTGCAAGGATAGCCTTTAGTTCTTCGTTGGTGCAGGCATCTACGCGCTGGTTATACCAGTCAACTGCTTCAAGCTCTTCCATTAATGAAGTTATGGCCCGATGCATGTCCCGGGTTTCAGTGGAGAGTTCATTGATGGGTTCGTGATAACCTTCATTTGCCATTTTATAGTCCTCAGACAGGTTGTTGGGGATGGAGCATGGAGCATGTGAAATAATCCTGACTACATTCTAGCCCTTATTTTCAGCCCAATGTGTTATGACTGCAAAGAAATATACTCACTTAAATCCGAATGCAGGATGCTCTTAAGCTCCTCAAAATTATCAGCCCGGGTTTCAGTGAACAGAAAACCAAACAAGGGGTATTGGCTGTGATCAAACTTTCTTAACTCAAGTGGCCGCTCAAACCTGGTGAGCAGTTTTTCATAATCAAAGGAACGGATTTCCCCTGCCGGGATACCGGTCGAATTATCCAGCACGATAATACTGAATAATTTATTTTCCTTGCCCTCCAGCAAATGGTCCCAGTCGGGCTTGTTTTGCTGGTAATAATACAGGTAGGGGTTAAAACCATAAGCCATATAGGTCGCATCGGCGGTGGTGCACATGCCGCCAAAACGTAGCGGATTGACCTCGATGGGCAGCAGCAGGCCATTACTATCGCGCCTTAGTTCAACATGCAGGGGAAAGTTCCTGATCCCGGCAAACTGACTGAGTGTATTTAAAAACCCGGTAAATTCATCCAGGTTTTCTTCAATAATTTCTTTTGAGGTGATGTAAACCCTGTCACTGACATCCTCAGCGGATGAAAATACATGTTTAAAGATACCCAAAATTACGGTGTCCCCGGACTCATCAACATAAGCATCTATCGCGTATTCATCACCCTCGATACATTGCTCGATAATATAATTTGAGGTATCGAGGACCTCAGCAGGGAAGACTTCTTTTATCTGCTGTATTTCCTGCAAGATGGAATCCACAGTGGAATCCCACTCATCCAGTGCTGATACTTTGTGAACCCCCAGGCTGAAAAAACCAACAGCAGGCTTGATGATAAAAGGCAGGGGGACATTATCTGGTTTTATTTTGACGAGGTCCTGGGTGGTAATGCCCTGGTAATAGAACTCGGGAAAAAGTGATTGAGTCAGCTCTCGAAATTTGAGTTTGTTTTTAAACAGGTCAATTTGTCCGGGCAACTGACTGAAGGCAAGCTGTTTGGCGATCCAGCCAATCGAGTTTTCCGAGTTGCTGTATAAGCAGGGGTATTGCCGGTCACTAATAGCTGTTATAGCAGTAGCTTCACTGATTACCCGGGTATCAGGATAGAGGTCAAATTCGCTTGCTTCGGCTGTGCCAATGACAGGGATGTTGTTATCCCTGATCGTTGCCTTGAAGAAGTCTGAAATATAGGGCTTGTCGATTAAAAACATTTATTCAGGGTTCAATGCCAGTTGCTGTATCAGCAGCTTGTTGAGATCAGGAATCAGCTTCGCATACTTCATATCACTCAGGTTGCTGATTGCAGCGATAACCAGGCCATGTTCAGGGTACAGCCAAAATTGCGTAGTACCACCTATCGACCCGCCCCCGTGCCCGACCCATTTTTGACCTTCGTTGTCGCTAAAAACCCTCCAGCCTATTCCATACTCGGTGCTTTCCCCGGCAGTGGTTTTTTGGGGTGTCCAGAGTATGTTGATGGTGTTTTGCTTAAGTTGCCGGTTATTCAGGTGTGCCAGGCCAAACCTGACGAGGTCGTCGCTGGTGGACAAAAACCCGCCGCTTGCCCACTTATAACTGTTATCCACTTCCGGCTCGTTTGAGTAGCTGTTTTCACTCTGCAAATAGTACCTGCCCCGGTGTGGAATAATTTGCTGAAGGTGATCCGGCCCGGTTTGGGTCATACCCAGGGGCAGGAAAACGGTTTCAGACATGTAATCCAGGAAGTTTTTACCGGAGGCCTTTTCGATGGCAGCACTTAATAGATTATAACCATATGAAGTGTATAACCATTTTTCGCCTGGCCTGTACAGCAAGGGATCGTTTTGGAATATGGCCAGTCCCGCAACCACACCTGTATAGCTGGAACGATTGTACATTTCATCATTGGCATAATGACGAATTCCTGACAAGTGCCCCGCAAGCTGGCGAATGCTGATCGGATAATTCTTTTGTGGAAAGGAGGGCACATAGGCATGTATTTCAGCATCAAGGCCAATTTTCCCCGCTTCCAGTAACTTTGCCAGCGCGAAGGCTGTGAACGGCTTGGCAATACTGCCCACCCTGAATTTTGTCAATGCAGGGTCCACCTGAACCCTTTGTTCCAGGTCGGCGTAACCAAACCCCTTTGACCAGAGGATTTTATTGTTATGTCCAATGGATACGGATAATCCCGGGGTTTTGTTCTGCTGTAAAAATTGCAGTAGCAGCTGGTTTAGTTTGTCGTCAAGTTCGTCAGCGCCGGAAGGTGTGCTTATCAGCGCGGTTAAGAAAAACAGGGAAATAAGAAATTTTGTCATTATCTGAATATCGGGCAATGTTTAAAATAAAGAATCGGGTTGCTTCAAAAACTCAATTTCTTCGGCGCTGGAAGTCCTGTTTAATATCTCATTGCGGTGCGGGTAACGGCCAAACTGTTGAATAATTATTTTATGTTTCAATTCAAAATCGTAATTACTTTCGAGCCCGTCTTTTTTATACAGGTCGGTAGCAATTTCGTGGATGGTTAATGATTCGCTGTGCATAAAAGGTAAGTACAGGAAACTGCATTCCAGCGGTGTTAAATGAGTATCAGCGCCAGCTGCTATGGCCTCCTGTGCCAGTACCAGGGCCAGTGAATCGTAAGCAAATGACAGGGCTGTGCCCCGGAACATATTCCTGGAGAATTGATCCAGGATAATAATTTCCGCCAGCCTTCCCCGGGGGTCTTGCCGCCAGGTAAACAGCTCACAGGCGACCGCCCTGCTGTGGATTGCAGAGAATTTTTGTTTTATTAGCGTGTCCAGCGCATCGTCCCGAGTCCACCATTGTGATGGCTGCAGGTCCTCAAACCAGAATTTCAATACTTCTTGCTGCATATTTTTTTCCTCGAAAGTCTATGGGCCGGGGGAATCCTCTATCGGGAAGGCTCAGGCCAGGGAATTATAAATTCGTGAAACAAGCCGTTCCGCCACGATCATTGCTATAACCACCACAATAAACGATATCAGGCCATGGACCGGGCCGCCGAATATGACGCTCTCGCCAAAAGCAAAATTAATTGCCTCGAGGATAAGCAGTTTGGAGATAAACAGAATGGCCCATGCTGAAACAATCCGCATGATTTTAGGCCGCAGGCCGGGCCTGGCTTTAAAGTAGTCGGCTACACGATGTTCAATTTTAAGTGTTAGCTGCAATAAAAACTGCAGCAGGATGGCGGCAAGTAATGAGATCGAGAAGAGCTCTATATAGACATAGTCCCAGTACTCATTGAACAGGTTGAGCACGGTGAGATCAACCAGGATGGCAAGGGTATATTTAATAAAAAGCTGTTGGCGGCTGGTAAAGGACCCGTCAGGTGCTGTGTTGATATCGTCGTTTTCCATTTGTTTATTTTCTTTCCTGATTAGTGGCTGGCCCGTCCGGGATGGATGACCTTACGGGTCATTAATGTTTAACGGGTACTTCTGTTTGACTGGTTATGCTTAAAGGCTTTTACACACTCGGGCAAATCCATAAATAAAGCCGCACGGTTGCCCATTTTTTCGCCATAGTCCTGATTAAATTTCCTGCAGTCTTCTTCCGTTTTTCCAGTATCTATGCAGTCTTTAATTACCGCTTCCCTGAGGGGTGCAATCTTAACTTCCCTGGCTTGCTTGCAGGCATCATCCAGCTTTTGTTGTTGCCTGGCTCGAGCATCATCTGTGCTTGCAATGGCCGCTGTGCTAAGGGCAAGCAGGCAAATAAGTATGGCTAAAGAGGATTTCTGCATCTCGTGTACTCACATAGTCTCGAGCATTGAAAGTAATTTCCGGATCGTATTCCAGTTTCTGGCCGTTACCGGCACCTTCATCGCCTTATCAATTTTTGCCACCAGCTTTGAACGCCCGATTCCATCGGGTGCGTACAGGTAGAATACCTTATTAATCAGCCTGAAGTCCTCTGTTGAAGACTGAACTGCAGCCAGGCTTTCCAGATCCGGGTCGGTTGATTTTTCATAAAGGAAAAACAGGTGCAGTAACTTACCGCCGTCGGATGGGAAGGGGTTTGCATTCGCTGCGGCCTGGAATTCTTCTTTTTTTAACAACAACAGCTTTGGCAGAAAACCCTTCCGCTGCTGAATCAACTGGCTGATCTCATCCGTCAGTTCAGTCGCTTGCTTCCGCTTGCAGCGGAATACGGCGTTACCGCTCTGGATATAGGTTTTAACATCATCCAGGCCCGCAGCTTCGAGGATTTCGACCAA
>JADFVZ010000016.1 GCA_015222805.1 Pseudomonadota bacterium | reverse complement strand
CTTACTGCTGACAGTACCAGCAGGCGCCAGATAGCAATAATCAGACCAAAGATACCGAGTACGATAATCACATAACCAACTACTTTACCCTGGGCGACACGCTCCATCAGGCTCGGTGACTGCACCAGAAGGCTTAGCAGTTGGCCACGGGTCGGATCAATACCAATCGGGAACTGACCGGAAGTGCCATTCACAAGATCACCAATACGACCGGTATAGCGGCTCGCAGGTTGACGCTGTAATTCAACCAGACGTCCGGTTTCAGGAATAAACTCGAGGTATTTGCCTTCAGAAACAACATTGAATGCACCAATGCGAGTCACTTCACGCTGGCTTTCTTCACCCGAAGCATCAACCACACTGGAAGTAAATGTTGATACTTTTCCAGTCTCAGTCATTTCACGCTGCAATTCAAACCACAGACGTTCAATCTCTTCAATCGAGGCCAGTTTGTTTGACTGCCCCATTTTCTTAGCAAACTTCAGCAAGAAATCGGTTCGATCAGGGAACTGAACCTGGGTTAATGAGTTCTCAAATTGCCCACGCGCATCACCTGATGCCTGTTGCAATACACCAAACAGCTCTTTCAGTCCGCCGAGGCGCTCCTGGAATGCTCTTTCCAGTTCAATGATGCGTGCATCGTTGACTTCAAACTGGGCTTCCATCTGGCTGGATTTTGTTTCCTGGCGCTTTTGCTCGGCTTTTTCAGCATTCAGTTTTGCCACCTGCTGTGAGCGGTTGGCGCGGAATTGCTTGAGCCGGGCTTCATTAGCTTTAGCATCGCTGACCCGACCGGATTTAACCTGCTTCAGCAGCTCATCCAGGGAGATGTCTGTAGCCGCCTGGGCAGACAGGCTAACGCCCATTACCAGGATGCTGGCAAAGCCAATTTTCTTGATTATGCTAATCATTGCATTGCCCTCGTTGGTGCGGCGACCGGGACAACAAGCAGATCCGGTGCGATTTGTTTACGTGCTACCCTGATTCCTTCAGCAACCTGTTTTTGGTAAGTGGCAGGTGGCAGCTCTACGTATGAGCCAACAGCTGCATCCCAGGCACCGGTAGTAGCGCCACCGATAGTCTGGTACATAAGCGCCACACGGCCAACACGCAGGAAATCAACTTCCAGTTCTCTGCCGTTAACATCTGTTGAGCCTTTGTAAGCTTCGATGGTACGACCGTAATCATTTTCGATCTGGTAGCCTTCGATAACCCGACGGAATTTCTCCGCAGCGGTTACATCAGAGCGCTCCATCATTTCACGCAACCTGGCAATACGTCCAGTTCGCTCTTTCATCAAAAATGGCGTATCCAGTTTAATGAAGGCTTCCAGTCCGTCGACCATCCGCGTCATCAGCGGTACAATCTGGCGTTCAATCAATGCCACATTGCCAATAGATGTTGTCAACGACTGCATTTCAGAATCCTGATTATCCAACTGGGTCTGCAACAGCCTGTTATAGACTTTAAGCCCGTCGACCACTTTGGTAACCGACCTGTAGTCATTAACAATTTTTTCGGTTTGATCGGCAACCGAATCAACCTTTTTCTGTGCAGTTGCACCGGCATCAGCGCGGCGTTCACCTTCCTTCATGACATCATTAATGCCTACCGCAAACGCCTGTGTAGACAGGCTGGCGAGGGCAACTATGAAGACTGAGGAGAGTAGACCTGTAATATTTCTTTTGTTTAGCATGCGTCGTCTCAATGGATTGGAAAGAAAAAGTTGATCGAATTTAGACGGCACACTCTAATATATAGAGTAGCTTTCCGTCAATCGTTATAGGCTTAATTGAGTAAAAATATTTACCAGTTAACAAATTTTTAATCTAAGCCCGTTCTATTTTGGTGCACGTTTGAACTTATCCCAGAAGGTTTTATGTATCAGGTCGGTCAGTTCACCGGCATCAAGATAAGTGCCATGCCCGTTGGGGCAGGACTCGTAAATGATATGCGTTTGCTCATGATCCGCCTCATGCAGCATAATTTCGTTACAGTCAGGACAATGGTAATCCCGCTGGGTATTGGCTTTTTTGCCGACAGCTTTATCGCCGCTGTCAACAATAAAATCAGCCATCCAGATATCATCACGCAAGGCGCGCAATTCTTCCGGCTGAAACCAGAGTCCACCGCAATCTGTACAGCGGTCGACTTCAATTTTGTCATAGGAAACCAGTTCCATATTACCTGAGCATTTGGGACATTCCATAAAATCACATCTCTTGTTGAATTTTCATTGGGGCACTGAGAATGCCTCTCACTATACTCTATTGTAGGTGCAAAACTTAAAGATGGTCAATCCAAACTTAGAAACATTACCTGCTTTTTTGAAGTTTTTCTGCTTGCCACCGAGTTGTCAGGAAGTGGGTAGCACTACTCCAGACCAGAGTCTCACGACAATCATGTAACAATTTGTAACAGATATTAATCCTGCTGAAATATTTGAGAAACAGTTCAACTGCATAATCTTCGGCATGAAATATATGTGTTCCAATCCTTGATACACAATCAAACCATCAATCTTATCTACAACAGGAGTGTTTTAATGAAACATGGATTAAAAATATTAGCCTGGGTTCTGGTACTGTCTGCCGGTCCTGCCAGCATTGTTAACGCAACAGATTACACCGGCCTCAGCAATGATGAAATGTCACAATTGCGCAATCAGGTCAACCAGATGTCATCTGCAGACCGGAGCAGCTACAAGAACGAAATGCAGGCCAGGATGAAATTAATGAACAGTGATGAGCTGTCTCAATTTCGTCAGAACAGTGGCATCAACGCCCAATCGCCGGGGTACGGCATCAATTCAACCACTGAAGTCACCAACAATCGATCACGCAACGGTAGCGGGTCTGGCAAAGGCAAAGGTAAGGGAAAAGGCAACGGACAGGGCCAGGGTCAGGGAAACCAGCTGCGTGATGGCAGTGGTTCCGGCTCAGCTTATGGACGGGGCAGCCACGGCGGTTAAGCCCGATTGTATCATAGGTACTTGAGTGAAAACTACACACCCTGAACGATCCACCGGAAGGATAACTATCTCGCTGATTGCCTTCGCCTTCGGCCTGATGACCATAAAATCCGGCGGATCCGTTCTCTTTCTTGGTGATGAATTCAGGCAGCAAGCAGGAAATTATGTTCCCTTTGTGCTCTGGTTTAATTTCCTTGCCGGTTTCGCTTACCTGGCAGCCGGGATCGGATTCTGGTTCAATAAAAATTGGGCGGCACGCCTTGCTGCCCTGATCGCTGCTGCTTCTGTATTGGTATTTGCGCTATTGGGCTTGCATATTTATACCGATGGTAACTATGAAATGCGCACGCTTATCGCCATGGGAGTCCGTTGCCTGGTATGGATATTAATTGCCCTGTTCAGCTGCCACTATCAAAGCAGGCTTAAACACAAATAAGCTACCCTGCTTTATCTGCACACGGTAAAAACTTCACTTAGCGGGTGGAAGGCCATCCATGCAAACCAGAAAGCTGAAACACCGCTGAGGGGTTCTCCAGAGTCATCAGTAATATACGCACTGCGGTTTTCCGGCTGGTAGAAAACTTTCACTGATTGCCCATTGATACTGTCTTGCAGGAATATTTTTTTCGGATCCTGCTGCCAGGCTTTCTCGAGTTCACTAAAAGGCCAGGCTCGCGCAACACCATCCAGCTCCAGTGCCAGCACCCACTCTTTCTTTGAGTATCGCTTATCCTGGTTGGCAACCCTGAACCATAGGCGCTCAGTCTCTGCATAGCCGGCGTAGGGATCTTTCGAATAGTTCCTGTTGTATCCGGTTTGAGTAGAAAGCACACGAGTTTGCGAGTGGCTTTTCAACCATCCCTGCCAACTGGTGTGGATGACCGGGATTGACTGCAGCTCAGCACCCCTGGAGGGACCGGAGACAGCTCGCCCCAGGATCTGGGACCACAATGACTCAGTTTGCCTGTCATACATCAGCACATCACTGTTATAGAGCAATCCGGAGACGCCGAAGCTCAAATCCCGGTCATTCACGCTGGAACGGAAAGCCATGGCTGTTCCGCACAGGGGGCAGTAGCTGATAAATATGCCCTGGCCGTTAATTCTGTCGTTTACAATTTCATGATAGTTTAATATTTTTACCGGATATGCCCGGGTCTCGCCATTCAGCTCAATCCCTATCACCCGGTCATCTGCATGCATAAACTCACTGGCAGTTGCTGCTGTAACAAATCGAGGTTGGTTGATCGCAGGTATTCCGTCCCTGGGCGGGCCGCCCCGCTCGATCTTGTTGACTGGAATGTCACTATTACGCAAATCAAAACCATTAGCTCCTGCGGCATGCAGGAATTCGGGTGCAATAAGCTGCCAGCAAACTACAAATAGAATTAAACCCAGATGGGCTGCTGATTTCCACTTCTTCTCACGATTAAACATCCTTATGGATAAAACCATCTATTTTATTTTTGCCCAGGCAATATATGTACTAACTAGACCATGCAAGCCTGAATTTTCTTTCAATGTTATAAAAATATTCCCCGGGCAGGAACAAACAAGTTAGCGTATGATTTCAGTACAAATAGTTTTTACCCGAGGAAAAATAATGATTGTAGTCCACCATCTGAATAATTCCCGCTCACAGCGTATTTTGTGGGTGCTTGAAGAACTTGGCCTTGATTATGAAATCAAACATTACCAGCGCGACAGGGAAACCATGCTGGCCCCACAGTCGCTGAAAGAGGTTCATCCACTGGGAAAATCACCAGTTATCACAGATGGGGAAATCGTGGTCGCCGAGTCTGGCGCTATTATTGAGTATCTTGCACAAACCTATGGCAAGGGGCTGCTATTACCATCTCCGGAGACACCCGAATACCGCCAATATATTTACTGGCTGCACTTTTCCGAAGGGTCTTTAATGCCGCCCCTGCTATTAAAAATAGTCTTTGACAAAATTAATACCAGTCCAATGCCGTTTTTTATCAAGCCTGTTGCGAGGGGCATATCCGCTAAAGTCATGTCATCATTTGTCAATCCGAATATTGACAGTAATTTTGCCTATATTGATGACTATTTAGCCACGCATGAGTGGTTTGCAGGCCCGTCACTGACCGGTGCAGACATTCAAATGAGCTTTCCACTGGAAGCCAGTGCCGCACGCGGTGCTATCGGCGAAAAGTATCCACATATTGCCGATTATGTTACCCGCTTCCAGGCCCGGGAAGCTTATCAAAAAGCCCTTGAAGCGGGTGGAGAATACGACTACTCCATGGAGTAACCAAATACAGCAACTTACTCCAGCAACTGCAAATCCTGGTACAGGTTTTCCAGCTTGACCCGTTTTTTATAGCCCTGGTAAAAGTAGTTATAAATTAATTTTCCATCCGCATTAATAATCATCACCCCGGGATAGGGAATACCGTAATGCTCAGACCCCGGTTTAACATCCAGGTTTAAGACATTCATGGCTTTTATGGTTTTGTGCTGTTGATCAGACAACAGGGGGAATTGAAGCTGGTGTTTTGTAGAAAATAGCGACAATATTTCAACAGAGTCGTAGGAAATCGCCGCAATTTTATATCCAAGGGAATTAATCCTTGCATTCCATTCGTTGATTTCCAGCAGGTGCTTCTTACAGTAGCCGCACCAGTCTGCTGAACGGAAAAAAACCAGAACCAGACCTTGCTCTCCTGAAAGTGCCCTAATGGTTTGCTTTTGCCCATGAACATCAACAACTGAAATCTCCGGAACCGTGCTGTCTAAATGCAGGCCGGTATCTTCCGGCAGTGCCTTAGCCGCCATAACTGCCAGGCTGAACCCCGTGAGAGATACAAAAACAATAAGCTGAAAAAATTTAATCATTTAATTTACCCTGAAAAATATCCGCAATCGCAGGCGGGACAAAATGTCTCACGTTTCAACTGACCGATAAATCAAATAAAATCTTTCAGTAATTATTTCTGATACAAAGTCAAAGGTCAGGGTAAAACCTGCATAGTTTGATGCAAATCCACCCTGACCCTGACTCTGACCAATTCTAGCTTAATGGTTCAAAACGCCCCTGGAAGAAACGCAGGACTTGCGGCTCATAAGTAAACCTCAAACCTTTAAGACTGGCAGCATTCTCCATCACCTCAACCACGCTTTCGGCCGTCACATCCATATGCGCCTGGGTATACACCCGCCGGGGAATGGTCAAGCGTACCAACTCAAGTTTGGGCATGTAATTTTCCCCGGTGAGTTTATTCCGCCCAGCAGAAACGACCCCACGCTCCATCGCGCGGATCCCGGATTCAACATACAGTGCTGCTGCCAGCGCCTGCGCCGGATATTGCTCCTGGGGAATATGCGACAGCATGGCCCGTGCATCGAGAAAAATCGCATGCCCGCCATAGGGTTTCACAATGGGCACCCCGTTGCGTTCCAGGCGCTCGCCAAGATAGGCAATCTGCCCTATTCGCGCACGCATGTGATCATCCTGAACACTTTCTTTTATACCTATGGCGAGTGCTTCCATATCCCTGCCGGCCATACCACCATAGGTATGAAGGCCTTCATAGACCACCACCAGTTCGCAAGATTTCTCATACAGTGATTCATCATTCATTGCCAGGAAACCACCAATATTGACCATCGCGTCCTTTTTAGAAGACATGGTGGCCGCATCAGTCAATGCACAGATTTCATAGACAATTTCTTTTACCGTTTTGTTTTCATAACCGGCTTCACGCTGCTGGATAAAGAAAGCATTTTCCGCCACCCGGGTCATATCGTGAACCAGCAGGATATTATGCAGGTCGCACCAGGTACGGACTGCACCCATATTTTCCATCGAGATGGGCTGCCCGCCCGCCATATTGACGCAGGTGGCAATGCAGATATATGGGATTTTTTCTGCCCCGACTTTTTCGACCAGTTGGTTCAACTTGTCAAAATCGACATTGCCTTTGAACGGGTGTTCAGATTCTGCATCATGGGCCTCATCAATAATCACATCCACAAAGGTACCGCCGGCGAGTTCCTGATGCAGGCGGGTGGTGGTGAAATACATATTTCCAGGGACATAATCCCCGTCTTTAATCAGGATCTGGCTGAGAATGTTTTCAGCACCGCGCCCCTGATGCGTGGGTACAGTGAATTTATAACTGTAATACTCCTCAATGGTATCCCGCATATGATAAAAATTACGGCTACCGGCATACGACTCATCTCCCATCATGATCCCAGCCCACTGGCGGTCACTCATGGCGCCTACGCCGGAATCTGTCAGCAGGTCAATGTAGACATCTTCAGACTTCAACAGGAAGGTATTGTATCCAGCCTCGACAATGGCATGCTCACGCTCTGCCTGGGTGGTCATTTTAAGTAGTTCAACCATTTTAATTTTGTAGGGTTCTGCCCAGGATCTTTTTCTCATCACTACACCTCATTCACATATGAAGGTTTTAAGAATTGATGCGGGTAGGAGCAGTTTTCAGAAACTCAGGTACCACAGCATCAGCTATGGCATTTCATCCCTTATTGTTCAGGCAGAACAAAAAAGTGGCCGGCACAATCATCGGCTGATCGTGCATGCTTACGATAGTTATTTCAGGCCGTTATAGCATTGACCTGAGTCAACAAAACAAGAAACATCACTACCACCCGGGTCCCAAAAAATAAACAGAAAGCCTTACTCCAGTAGCACAAAATCTGGTTTTTCAGTAATAAAACAGTCTGGACAGGGGAAATCTTCCGGCAGTTCTTTCCATAGGGTGCCTGCACGATAGCCTTCGTGTTCAGCACCTGCCGACTCAGCATAAATATAGCCGCAATCGGGGCATCGATATTGTTTCATGACAGTATTTTCGGCCTGCTTTGTACTCATACTGTTTGCGGATTGTGGTAGCGGCTGAATAGCTCATCACGAAGATCCGGATCCAGGTTAACCCTGTTCATGTCCGCCTCCGCCCAGGCTACAACTTTTGGATCCATCAGCGAGAACCAGGCCCACGGGAACATCGCCACGAAAAACATCCAGGGATAACCGGATGGCAGCCCGGGAACGTCCGCATAATCCCGCAACACCTGATAGGGGCTGGTCGGGTGGGCATGATGATCTGAATGCCGCTGCAGTTGCAACAGGAGCAAATTAGATACCTTGTGATTGCTGTTCCACGAATGCTGCGGTGCACAACGCTCGTAGCGGCCATTCTCACGCTTCAAGCGCAGCAGACCATAATGTTCGACATAATTAGCACAGGTCAGCTGCCACCAGCCAAAGCCTGCCGCGATCAGCAAGAACGGAATCATCACCGGTCCGAATAAAGCCAGCATCAGCACATAGGCGGATATTGTCAGCAGCGCCGGCTGGATTATCTCATTATCCAGCGACCACTCTGACTTACCCAGTCGTTGCAGCCTTTCAGTTTCAAGTGACCAGGCGCGCCTGAAGGCGCCGGGCATTTCCCTTTTCGAAAATTTATAGATCGATTCTCCCAGCCGGGAAGATGCCGGATCTTCGGGGGTAGCCACATGCCGATGGTGGCCTTTATTATGTTCTATCGAAAAGTGACCATAACCACTGCAGGCCATAACTATCTTGGCACAGGCAACCTGGGATTTATCCCTAACTTTATGCCCCATTTCATGCCCGACGACCAGGCCCACACCGTTGATAATCCCCGCACTCAAGGCCGCCCCGAGGATGCTGAACCAGGACCATTCATAATGGGAAACCACATAAGCCATACCCACCAGTGATACCCAGTGCATGACAGTCACCACGTACATTATATGCACATAATAACGGTCGTCTTTCAGCTTTTCGATCAGTTCATCATCAGGATTCGCCTCATCGATGCCGAAAATATAATCCGCAGCCGGCAAGATCGCGTACATAAAAAATACAGTAAACCATAACCAGGAGCCTGTACCTGTTCGAATGGCAAGGGCAGCGGAAATCAGGGGGATTGTCGGCAGCAGTACCGAAAGCCAATACCAATAGCGTTTGCTTGATATCCATGCACTGGTTTTGAATGCAGGGCTATGTGAATTATCAGATCCAGGCATTTACCACCTCACTGCCAGTTTTACGGGCTAGAAATCAAAAACAAATAATTTGTCTTTTGGCTCGTCCGTGTATAACTTTACCATCTCACGATATTTGAAGCCCGACTTTTCCAGCAGGCGTATAGAAGCATGATTCTCTACTTTGGTGACGGCTAAAACGCGCTGCAGGCCAAATGCCTGCCTGGCAGAACTCAATATACAATCTAAAGATTCAGTTGCGTAACCTTTTGACCAGAATTCCGGCAGGAAGGCATAGCCAATATCCGGATCGTCAAGATTTTCCCGCTGCAGCAGGCCGCACATTCCAATTGGTGTGGCCGAGTCTTTCAACTCCACCAGGTTCAGGCCAAAGCCAAATTTTGTATAACTGGCCAGCGGGCCTTTGCGGAGATAGCTGATGGCATCCTCTGTTGTGCGAATGCCTTTATCAGCAATATTTTGAATAAATGAAGGCTCATTTAGCAGGCGTATGATGAACTCAGCATCTGTGTTCAGAAAATGTCGGACAATCAACCTTGGAGTCTCGCCTAATACCATTGGGTTTTTTAATAATGAATGGCGAGCCATATCGTTTTCATATCCGGGTCTGTCCAGTTAACTTTATGTTTCACATGCGCCTCGATAGTAATGTAGTCACCTGCTATTAACCGCTTCGTTGACCCATCTGCAAATTCCAACAGCGCCTCGCCCTGCAATACTATTACCCACTCATTCTGCTTTTGATCATACCAGCCGGTTTCAGGGGATGCGTGACCTTGAGATACGATCCGTTCAACCCTGACATTCCCATTATCAACCAGTAACTCACACAATTCGGCATCAAGTTCTGACGGAATTCCTGTAAAAATATTGCTCATTATTTTCCCGAATTGAATACAATTACTTATACGGCTTACCCGGACCATCAATCTCTCTATGTGCGCTCACCCTGTCATGAAAATATGACAAACCGATATTCCAGCGCACATGTTCTGCCCAGGACAGGTGAGATGACAACCCCCAGCCACAATAATAGCTGAACAAATAATGAAACCAGTTTAAGAAAAAATCCATCACTAAACTTCCCATCAACAGGTTGCAGGCCCTGTCGATACATCCTCAAAGCTATCTTACTGGATTTTTTACCGGGGAAAGAGGTCAAAGCAAGGGGTACAGACGAAACTGGCCAGTAGGCAAATCTAAGCTACGATTTGCTCACTGACCAACAAAAATGCATTTAGCCGACGGCTAAGTCCGCAACCTTTTCACTGTTACTACGCTGAACCCTACTGAATCTCTGGTTGATCAGAACCAACAAGGCCCCACACACCATCAAACCGGATGCAATGTAAAAAGCGATATCCTCATTACCTGTTGCATCTTTAACCATTCCGGCGATCCGCGGGAGAATGAGTCCACCAACGCCCCAGGCAGTAAACATCACACCGTAGTTGAGCCCAAATGACTTCAAGCCGAAGTTATCCTTGGTGGCCGATGGAAACAGCGTAAGGTTGGCACCGTAACAGGCACCTATCAACAGTAGTGCTATCAGTAATACTGTGACATTATCGCCAAAGAACACAGGCACCAGTACCATCACGCCTTGTAACAAAAAGGCTAAGAACAAGGTCCATTGGCGACCGATTCTATCGGAAACTACGCCAGCCAGGATTCGACCACCTGCATTACCCACGGCCAGCACCACAACGGCGATAAAGGCTGATTCTCCGAGGGATGATTTGGCCATACTGGCCGCCGAACCAATCACCATCAAACCAGCCGCTGCACCAAATACATACATGGTCCAGAAAACCCAGAATGTGGAAGTACGGATCATCTGGTGCCAATTCATATCAACAGGAGGCCTGCTTGCGGCAATTCCAGTGGGTCTGGTATCAGCTTTAAGATCGACTGGCACATAACCCGGGGGAGGATTGCGCAGGAACTGAGCAAGGCTGACTACGATTATGAAGAATGCGACGCCAAAAATCATCATAGTGGTCGAGACGCCATAGGCATTGAGCAACACCTGAGCTATAGGTGCGATGTAGACGGATGCCAAACCAAAGCCGGCCACCACCAGGCCTGCAATCAAACCCGTTTTGGAAGCCGGGAACCACTTGACCGCGGCTGGCGTAGCCGCTGCATATCCAAAGCCGATACCGATACCGCCAAAAACGCCGAAACCAACCACAAACCCGACATAACTCGAGCCAGCCAAACCCGCAAGAATACACCCCAGTGCAACCATCACACCACCAATGGATGCAACCTTGCGTGGACCAATCTTGTCCTGTAACCGCCCGGCAGGAATCATCGCCAGCGCGAAGACAAAAATGGCTATTGCATAAGGGTCTGATTTTTGTGCAGCGGTCCAGGCCCAATCGTCAGGAATGGCTGCTTTTATGACTGACCAGGTATAAAGAACCCCAAGTGCGAGATTGATTCCGGTACCTGCGAAAGTAACCCTCCAACCTTTATTCGGTGATGTTGATTGTGTCACTCTCACTTCTCCTTAATGTATGTCAGAACATGGAAACTATTATAATATCCAGACAGCATAATAGGGAGAAATAAGTAAAATAATATAGCTAAAACAATCACCCTTTTCGACAAGACCCAGCCTCTCAATCTCAACCTTTTCAAAACATAATAAAATACAAGACCAGGCCCCTTTCTCTAAGCCTTTCTCAGTGTGACGAAACAGCCAGACTTTCGAAGTGTTATTTTTCCCCGGAGTTTGATAGCGTGTTGTATCAGACTAAAATTCAGGTATTCTTTACAGGGTGATAATCTCAGACCTCAAATACAGGATTCAACCATGACCATCGCAACAATTCTAAACAACCGTGCATCAGCCAGGGCCTTCACCAATAAAAAAATTCCCACGACTGAACTAGAGGCTATTTTCGCCCTTGCCCAGCAGTCGGTTTCCAACTGCAATGTCCAGCCCTGGCAGACCATGGTTGTCAGTGGTGAAACCCGTGAGCGCCTGAAAGCGGCGTTGATGAAAACCCTGATGGCAGGACAGGCACCCAATCCTGATTTTGACTGGACACCGAAGTATCAAGATGAACACCGTGAACGTCAGTTTGGCTCAGCTAATGCCCTGTATGGTGCTTTGGGTATTGAACGCGGGGACAAAAAAGCACGGATGGAGTCGATGGCAAGAAACTGGACTTTCTTCGATGCCCCGCATGTGGCTTTTTTCTGTATGCAGAAATACCTGGGGATTATGGGCGCAGTAGATATGGGGGTGTATGCACAGACCGTTTCACTGATCCTGCAGGAAGCGGGGATTGCCAGTTGTATGCAGGGTGCTTTAGGCCAATTCCCGGATCCTGTCAGGGAGGTACTGAAATTACCGGATGAACTAGGAATCCTGTTCGGCATGTCGTTTGGCTACGCGGATGCAGCAGCGCCCGTAAATGCCGCCCGTACAAGCCGGGCGGAGCTAGCTGAAGCAGTTAAGTTTTATAACTAATTACCGAGGAAACCAATTTCCCTGGCAGTTTTTGAGGCAACCATGGTCTGACCAATATTTGCCGGACTTCTCCACTGGCTTTTTGAAGTAGGAATCCGGGCTGCCATGATTTCTGCTACCCGCTGCGGGTAAAGTGGATTGCGTTTGGGTTCAGCCAGGCCATCGGGCTCAATGGGCTGACCATTTGCCAGGTTATATTTATCGGTCGCACCAAGTACGTGCAATAATTCATGGGCAATAATAATATTATTCTTAGCATTGCTACTACGGCTGGCCCTGGCATTAACCAGGCCAATTTGCCCTTTCCTAAGGGCTGTTGAGCGTTCGAGCAACTCCTTTTTACCAGCCGGGTGGTAGCTTACAAAAACCCTTACATCTCCCGGCACGCCATCAGTTGAGGACGAGGTCTTCCAGGCCCAGTAGCGCATCTTTAAACTCCAGATCGCGGTTGCCAGCCGACTGGCACCAGCATCAAGGACCGGTGGTTGGGAATGAATCACCGAATGCAGGGAAATAATAACGGGGCGGTCAATATTTTTCCCATAGCGGCCCAGCTCGCGACTAAAAAACTTCTCGACTGGTGCAAAGGTTCGCAGTTTGAGATCACCCAGGAATCTAGCAGAGGCGGCACTATTATTACCCGCTGCCAGCAAGGGATAAATACTGACATACAAGGCTCGATCCCAGTTGGTGGCCCGCGAGTGATCAAGCAAGGTATTTGAAGCGACCACAAACAGAATAGTTAACAGGATAACGACGCGGATTAATTTGAACATTGTTTAACCATTGTTGTATACGCGTGGGCATTTATGCCCACCCTAATCTCCAGCCACCATCATTTCTCGAATCAGGATCGAAGGTGTATGGATCTTTCCCCGCTCATCAACATCGGTACCCACACCGATCAGGTTCATAAAAATATCTTCCAGGGAGGCGGCGATGGTTACCTCATCCACAGCATGCACAATTTCACCATTGCGGATCAGGAAACCGGCAGCCCCGCGGGAATAATCACCGGTAACAATATTAACGCCCTGCCCCATGACCTCTGTAACCAGCAGGCCGTCACCCATTTCAACCAGCAACTTATCGGTGGTAATAGCAGCCGCCTCCAGTTTCAGGTTATGCACACCACTGGCGTGGCCACTGGTTCGCATTCCCAGTTTGCGGCCTGCATAAGAGCCCAGCAAATAGCTATCCAGCACGCCTCGTGCGATAATTTCCCGGTCACTGGTGGCAACACCCTCAGAGTCAAAGCTAGCACTGGCTGCGGCACCAACTAACTGCGGCTGCTCATACAGGCTAATGGCCTGGGGAAAGACTGCAGTGTTAATTCGATCCTTGAGGAAGCTTGCATTCCGATACAGGCTTCCGCCCGACACCGCAGTGACAAAATGACCGATGATTCCTGCGGCAACCTCGGCCGAAAAAATGATCGGCATTGTACCGGTTTTAATTGACTTCGCACCCAATCGGGCAATAGTACGCCTGGCCGCTGTTTCGCCGGTTACTTTAACCGAATCCATATCGGCCATGGCGTGTTTGCTGTCATACCAGTAATCCCGTTGCATGCCCTGTCCATCCTCGCCAATAAATGAACAGGATTGACTGTAACTGGTCTTCCAGCGACGGCCGCTGAAGCCATCGCTGTTCGCCAGCAATGAAACCCCCTGGCTGGCACTGAAACTACCGCCTTCGGAATTGACGATGCGCGCATCATAGTCCAGCCCTGCGGCCTCAACCGCTTTGGCGCGTTCAATCACCTCATCAATCGAAATATCCTGCTGATGCCAGAGATCAAGATCCGGAAATTCAGTCGCCAGGTCCTGTTTGTCAGGTAAACCTGAAAATTCATCAGCCTGGGTAAAGCGGGCGATATCTGCGGCCCTGCTGACACAGTCACTAATAGAATCACTGCGCAAATCGCCGGTACTGGCGCTGCCTTTGGCCTGGTTTCGATATACGGTGACCGATAAACCACGATCACTGTGATATTCCAGGGTCTCAATCTCACCCAGGCGCGCGTTTACAGATACGCCCTGCTGCGCATACAGATTGACAGCGCTCGCATCACAACCCAAACTCTTCGCCTGGGCCAGTGCTGTTTTAGCGAGGGCATTTAATTTATCCAGCTCGTCGCTGGGAATTAGTGGATGATTTAGGGTTGGTACTGATGGCATCTCAAAAACCTGAAGGCAAAGGTGCATCTATTGATGCAGTCGAAGAAATTAGCAAATCACAGCGTAAGCGTGAGGCACATGATGTGTTTTTACTGGCTCGTGAACTTGTGGAAATGAAACCAAGTACACTGAAGAAAATACTCTCCAGTGTAAACCTGGACGAAGACATCAGCTTTGAAATAGCCAAGGCCCGAAAAATGAAATCCCATGGCGCGAGGAAACGGGAAACCCAGTTCCTGAGTAAACAGCTGCGCCAGATTGATCTTGATTTGCTGCGCATGGCTATTGAACAGCCGAAGGAGTTTGCGCTAGCTGAATCCCTGCGCCAACATCGCCTGGAAAGCTGGCGTGATGCCTTAATTGCGAATGGGGATTCAGTTGTAAACCAGCTATGTGCAACAAACAGCAGTTTTGATCGCCAGCAGTTACGGCAAATGATTCGCAATGCCCGCCGGGAAGCCGCGCATAATAAGCCTCCGGCAACCTCTCGCAGCCTGTTTCGACTACTCGCAGGGATCGACCAGCAGCAGGCACTTCCAGCTGCACCGGAAGCGAGTTGATAGAACCCATCAACCGGTACCACCAACTGTCATTGCATCAATTCGGATAGTGGGTTGGCCGACACCCACAGGGACACTTTGTCCGGCTTTACCACAAATACCCACGCCGTTATCCAGGGCCAGGTCATTACCAACCATGCTAACCCGGTTCATCGCTTCCGGGCCATTGCCAATCAGGGTGGCACCTTTAACCGGTTCACAGACTTTACCTTTGCGGATGCGGTAGGCTTCAGAGGCTGAAAATACAAATTTACCGGAAGTAATATCCACCTGGCCACCGCCAAAATTAACCGCATATATTCCATCTTCAACACTGGCAATAATATCACCGGGTTCACTTTCACCTGCAAGCATGTAGGTATTGGTCATTCGCGGCATCGGCAGGCAGGCAAAGTTTTCCCGGCGACCATTACCAGTGCTCTCGACACCCATTAAGCGAGCGTTGAGTTTATCCTGCATATAACCTTTAAGAATGCCGTTTTCTATCAGCGTATTACAACGACTGGCAACACCTTCATCATCAATGCTTAAAGAACCCCGCCGGTCAGGCAAGGTACCGTCATCAACGATGGTGACCAGTTTGGAAGCCACCTGTTCACCCATACATCCGCTGAAGGCAGATGTTCCTTTACGGTTGAAATCACCTTCCAGGCCATGGCCCACAGCTTCATGCAGCATCACCCCCGGCCAGCCGGGACCGAGTACAACCGGCATCATCCCGGCAGGGGCATTAACAGCCTCCAGGTTAACCAGTGCCTGGCGCACGGCTTCATCCGCCTGCTCTTTCCAGGCGTCATTCTCGAGCAAACGCTGATGACCAAAGCGTCCACCACCACCGGCGGATGCCGATTCACGCCGACCATCCTGCTCTACGATCACCGAGACATTCAAGCGGATCATCGGGCGCACATCACCGGCATAAGTGCCATCGCTGCCAACGATTAAAATGTTTTCATGACTGGCGGAAATGGAAACTGTGACTTCTTTAATTCTTGTATCCCTGGCTCTGGTATACGTATCAATTTCACGCAGTAATTCAACTTTGCGAGCTGCATCAAGGCCAGCGTAAGGGTCGGCTGCTGAATAAAGGGCCGGCGCAATAGTCCGCTGCCAGGCCGCGACCTGCTTATTCTGGCCGTGACGGGCAATGGCTCGTGCAGTTCCAGCTGCCTGCATCAGCGCCGGAGGCAACAATTCATCGGCGTAGGCAAAGCCGGTTTTTTCTCTAGATATGGCACGAATTCCTACACCCTGGTCAACCGAGTGTGATGCGGCTTTAACAATGCCATCTTCCAGCACCCAGCTCTCTGACCAGCTTTTCTGGAAGTAAAGGTCACCAAAGTCGATGGCAGGTCCCATCAGCTGTGCAAGCACTCGCTGCAGGTCGGCCTGCTCCAGGCCGGTAGGCTGTAATAGCTGACGCTCAGCAACTTCAATCATTCCACTCATGGCGTATTTTTCCTGTCTGGCTCACTGCTGTCAGTATCAGATTTATCTGTATTTTTATCTGCTTTTTCTATTATTGTTATTACCGGATCATCCCAACTGCCGGTTATTTTATAAATAGCTTCAGCAGCCTCGCCTAAAGCTTTTTTAAAGATGCTCTGCAGGGCGAGACCGGCGGCAGCTCCACCCGGCCCTGCAGCAATAGCACCGATCACCGGTAACGCGGAGCTGACCCCCGGGCGCACTCGGACCAGCTGGTCATATTCGCGTGTAATCATATTTGTTGAACCGGTGATCAGAATATCGGCAGCGGGTGATTTGATCTTTACATCATGGGTCCGGGCAACACCATTTTCAATCTCGAAATAACCTTTAGCGGAATCAAAATGAAAACCCTCGGTAAACACATCACGGAAATCCAACATTAATCGTCGTGGCAATGACTGCAGGCTAACCAGGCCCAACAAACGCCCCGCACCCGGATTAGCAGCAGTTAGACTACCGCCCATTACAGACAATTCCATGTTGCCGTTGAGGCTGGAGAAATCGATATCCAGGGGTGAACCATTCCAGTCCGCCTCAACACTAACAATTGACTGGCCGCCGGTAATACCTGCACTAAAATCCAGCACCTGCAGGATTTCGTCGAATGATTCCGCGGTAATATTGACATCAAAATTTGTTCTTTGCCCCTGAGCGGTTTCCAGCCAGTCACCCGAAGCATTCAGGTGGACAGAACCGAAAGTTCCTTCCAGGGATTCAAAGCGCAGGCCATTAACCAACGGGTGGGTTTCGATCCGGGTTTCTTTCAGCTTCAGGTGTCCCCAGGCAAACTCACGTGCATACAGGTGCATAGGTGGCAATGAAGCCGGTTTGAATTCCCTCAGGCTGGTACTTGAATCTGAGGCTTCAAACTCTTCAACTACCGGTAGGAGTAAATGCTCAAAGTCAGCAATAAGTGCCTTGCGCCCGTCGCCGGGCAGACGCAGGCGGCCAGCAATAGCCGGGCCGGAAAAAATAGCCTCATAGCCTGCATCTGCCTGCTTAATTTCAAGCTGTGTATCGGTTATTTTTGCCCCTAGAAATCCCAGCTCGCGAGCTTCGAAGGCAAGGCTCCCAAGCTGAAGGGTTGTCGTTTCTGATGAATCGGAGCGACCCGCTAAAACTGCCAGCCAGCCATCCAGGTCGAACTCCTGGGTAAGTCCACCAAGGCTGAAATAGCCGCGCCTTGGTTCAGCAACTTTTTCTCCCCCCAGCAATACCTGCACCGCCTCTGCCTTGCTGCGGCTTTGATCAAGCAACATCTTTATACCAAGGCGGTTTTCCATTCTGATAGCCAGTTGACGGTCAGCCCCCTGAATCGGTAAATATATATGTGTTGGCCAGGATTCAGCAGCTGATTTTTGCAGCGGTGCAGGCAGGCTGATACTGAGCCCCTCAAGGTTTGAATGCACTTCCAGGCTCAGGGGCAAGCTACCATCCTTGCGTTTTTGCTCAATCAGGATACCTATGTCCCATTTGGTTTCCCCCTGAAGATATTGCGAAAAAGTAAATTGATCTGCAAGCCAAACCGGGAGCAGGTTTTCCAGGGGACAATCCAGGCTTAAGCTTGCTTGCAGCACCTGTCCATTGGCTTTTTTGGGGCCAGCCCTTAATACCAGGGTCCCGCCCGCACCCTTTAAACTGGTTTTAATATTTTCTGCGGTAATCCCATGTTCTGACCATAATAGCGAGCCATTGATTTTCTCCAATGCTATTTCCCAGTCTGGCAACTCAAGCATGGCATCTTCAAATTCAACCTTACCGTTGACATCAAACCAGTCTTTACGGCCATCCAGGTAAAACACCAGGTGTCCGCTTGTAGTTGCGGGTCCTGAAATGGTGAAAGCATCCAGGCCAAGATCCATTATCTCTTCAAGCGGTGATGTGTGGATGTAATTGACCAGAACACTTGAGTCTGTCTTTTTACGGAAATCAATGGTGATCTTAAGTCGGCCAGTCATATCAACGACTGAACTGGCTTTTTCTATGATAATACCGTCAGTTTGCAGGCTGGACCCGTTCACAAACAAACGCATTTTATCCAATTCTACTACTGCCTCGGTATGCTCCAGTATGGGCCAATCCGGATGAAAGACCAGGCTCATATCATGGGCGGGCAACCTTCCGCTGAAGATCCCACCACCCTGTCTAAATGGAAAACGTTTCAGCTCTCCAACCAGCTGGATTTGACCATTGCGAATTTCACCTTTTGGGAAGGCTGACTTCAGCCAGGCCACACCCTTTTTCTTCATCACTTTATCCGGCCAGTAATGCTTCAAGCTAGCCGCCTGTAACTGGTGGATTATGACTTGCGCATCAACCCGGGCCGCTTGACCTTCAGTATTTGGGATAAGCAGACCCAGTTGCAAACCCAGGGCTGCATCTTTGTTATTCAACTCACAATATTGAGTCTGTATCTGCCAGGATGTTTTTGAATTTCCGGAGATATCGAGGTGACAGTCCAGCTCAGACCACAACTGGGAACTGGAAAAAACCTGACCCCAATTGACCTCAAACTCCTGTGCATGCAACTGGATTGATCCACTACCTTCGGTAAATTCTGCTGTAAGGTTAAACGGACCGATCGGCGGCAGATCATCGGAGGCGGAAACCCGGAGATTTTCAGCCGTAGTTTCCAACCAACTTATGGAGCCATTTTCGTCAGTTGCCAGAAGCAGGTGCTTTAAATTACCCTCGACATCGCCATTCAAAGGGTTAGCCAGGCCCAACTTCCGCATCAGGGGGCTCAGTAATGATTGAGAGAAACCAAGGTCTATTTTCCCGGTTTGCAGATAAACACCTGTCTTCTCATCCGGGTTCAGCATTAGTGTTACCGATCCGTCCAGCTTGTTGTGACCATCTGTCATGGCATTCAAATCAGCCAACCATAATGACCAGTGCTGCTTATCCTTAAAGTGGAATCGCCAGTCCATCGACAATTCATCCAGGCGGGTCAACTGATCATCAGATTGCATTTTCCAGCGTAGTTTAGCTGCAGCCAGGCTACCCTGTACCTGCAGTGGTTGCCCAACCTGCCATTCCAGCCAGGCTTCGACATCAAGCTCACCACTGGCGGTATTGCGCCATTCTTCCGGCAATATTGTTAACAGCTGTCCCGGTTTAGTAATATGCGATTTAGCCCAGACATTCAGTGACTGCGGTTTACTCTGGTCCAGGCGTAAGCTTAATTGCCCGCTAGTCTCACCCAGTTTATTGTTGCCACGGAGAAACCCGGATTTTTCATCTACATCTCCCAGTACAGCCTGCCAACTTGCCAGGAACAGGTCATCCCTATATTGGATCTCTGCGCTACTGGCGGTAAGAGAGTCCCTGAAACCGCTGATTTCATCAACCACAACCAGGCGGGTATCGCTGAGGTGGAGTTGTTCAACTGAGGATAACAACTTAAGGATTTCACTGAAGGCCATCGGGGTTTCTGAATGGAAACCAGAGATTTTAAGTACCCCTTCCCGATCCCGGAACAGTTCCAGCTCCGCACCTACAATCTCAAACCGGGTGAAGGGACGATTGGGCAGGAGGTAATTAAGCAAAGAAAACTTTACCCGGGCCCGGTTAATCAACAGCTCAGGTTCTGAATCATCGCCACTGGCAGGATAGATCGCCAACCGCGAAAGCATAAACTGTGGACCAGTAACATCCCAGCTGCCCTTGATTGAATCAAAATGAACCGGCTGCCCTGCAAATTCACTCAGTTTTGCTTCAATCTCTACCTGGTATTTATCGCTGTATGGCAGCAGCAACTCGGCCAGGCCCGCCAACATTGCCAACAGCACCAGGACAATGGTTGCAGCCGTCCAGAAAATGGACAAACTACGACGATAAAGGCGATAAAGCGGTTTCATTGGAGGATGGTGTAGTTTTTTAAAGTAAAACTACATCGTAGGTTTCCTGGCCATACTGGTCTTCGCGTTGGAAGTGTATGCTTTTTCCCAGTATTTCCTCGAGGTCGGCAACCGTTGTCGATTGCTCATCGAGAATCACATCTACCACTGAAGGGGAAGCCATTACCATTATTTTACTGGCTTCAAACTGCCTGCCGGAGCGCATAATTTCACGAATTATTTCCAGGCTGACTGTTTCTGGAGATTTTATTACCCCACGGCCATTACATGTGGGACAGGGAACACAGAGTCGATGTTCCAGACTTTCAATGGTCCGCTTACGTGTCATTTCCACCAAACCCAAAGGTGTAATGTCCGAAACAGTAAACTTGGCGTTATCGCGTGCCAGCGCACGCTTGAGGGTGGCCAGCACCATATCACGGTGCTGCTCAGAAAGCATATCGATGAAATCCACGATAATAATTCCACCCAGGTTACGTAAACGCAATTGCCTGGCGGTTGCATCCGTGGCTTCGAGATTGGTTTTGTAGATCGTTTCTTCGAGGTTACGATGGCCGGTATAAGACCCGGTATTGACATCGATAGTTGTCATCGCTTCAGTCTGGTCAATTACCAGGTAGCCGCCTGACTTCAACGACACAGTACTTAACAGCGCACGCTCAATTTCATCTTCAACCCCGTAAAGGTCAAAAATAGGCCTTTCATTGGAGTAAAACTCTACCCGGTCCAGCCAGTCCGGAATAAATCGGTGAGTGAACTGGCGCACCTGATTGGTTACCTTGAGGTCATCTATGCGAACTTTTTCTACATCTACATGCATTAAATCCCGCATCGCGCGTACAGGCAGGGATAGGTCATCATAAACACAGGCACCAACAGCAGCCTCGCCGATGCGTTCCTGGATATCCTGCCACAGGCGTCCGAGGAAAACCTTGTCTGTAGCCAGTGCATGTGCCTCCACTCCATCGGCATTGGTACGAACAATATAACCATGTTCGTGTTCACTACCACAGAGACCTTCCATCATTGCACGCAGTCGATCACGCTCTTCATCTTCATCAATGCGTACAGAAACCCCGATGGATTCAGTCCCTGGAAGGAACACCAGGTAACGTGAGGGAATCGAGAGATTGGTCGTTAGCCGGGCACCCTTAGTACCTAGTGGATCTTTAATCACCTGGACAACGACTTTTTCACCATCACGCACCAGGTCAGAAATTTGCGGTTCCGGTATTTCTTCGCCTTCATCTGCTTCTTCGATTTCCGGACTTTTACGAATAATATCGGATACATGCAGGAAAGCTGTACGAGCAAGCCCAATCTCTATAAAAGCAGCCTGCATTCCCGGCAATACCCGGGAAACCTTACCCTTATAGATATTACCCAGGTAGCTATCCTGGGAACTCCGCTCCAGGTAAACCTCCTGCAGCAGGCCGTTTTCAACCAAAGCGACCCTGGCTTCACTGGGTGTTACATTAATTAAAATTTCATCACTCATGACTGTTTACTGGTTTCCAATGACTGTTTAATGTAACAAAATAGGTGTTAAACCCATGTTTACGGGCAATTATTCGCTCTCGGATGCATCGTACCATGCAATACCTGCCTGTCGAAGCAGTGCCGCCGTCTCGTGCAGTGGCAAGCCCATAACACCTGAATAACTGCCCTCGAGGCGTTCAATAAAAGCGGCTGGCTGGCCCTGAACCGCATATGCACCTGCTTTATCCATAGGTTCAGCAGAGTTGGCATAACTGTGGATGAAATCATCCGGCACCACTGAAAAACATACACGGCTAATATTGATTGCCTGCAGGCTGGTTCCATCCGGTAAAACCAGAGCAATAGCGGTAGCAACCTGGTGGCAGCGACCCGAAATTAAATGCAGCATGTGTATTGCTGATTCGGTGCAGTCGGGTTTACCCAGGACCCGGTCGTCAACAATCACTGAAGTATCAGCACCGAGGACGGGTAGCTTACCCGGGCTCAGCGCAAACCCTGCACGGGCTTTTTCCAGTGCAATCCGGCTGACAAAATCCTGCCAGTGCTCTGCCGCCAACTGCGTCTCATCAAGATCAGTAACTATCACCAGCGGTTCTATACCCAGTTGCTGTAGCAACTCTAGCCGACGCGGTGAGGCTGAGGCCAGGATAAGACCAGTTTTGTTGATGACAGCATTACTCACGATGGTAAGGATGGTTAGTGGTAATCGTCCAGGCCCGATAGAGCTGTTCCGCTAACATTACCCGGACCAGGGGATGCGGCATCGTCAATAAACCAAGCGACCACTTTTGTTGGCAGGCCTGCAGGCATTCCGCGCTGAGTCCATCCGGTCCACCGATTAAAAATGCAATATCTTCACCCTGCATCTGCCAGTCTTCCAGACGTGCAGCCAGGTTTCGAGTCGTCCACTGCTTACCTTTTTCATCCAGTGCAATACGAAAACAGCCGTTACTGGCTTTTAACAGGGATTCGGTTTCTTTCTGCTGCAGGCGTTCGAGGGGCTTCCCGGACTGCCTTGAAGGCAGGGGCAGTGCGCGAATTTCAAAATCCAGGTGGCGGGGAAAACGTTTCTGGTATTCCTGTACACCCTGCTCTACCCAGGCAGGCATCTTCTGGCCGATAGCGGCCACCAGCAGGCGCATCAGCTACTAATTACGCTGCGGCACACTAACTTTTTTCACGCTGAGCTTCGCTGGCAGACCAGAGCTTTTCAAGATTATAAAAGGCTCGGGCGCGCGGCAACATCAAATGCACAATGACATCATTTAGATCAACCAGCACCCAGTCAGAGCCATTTTTACCTTCAACACCCAAAGGTGGAACACCGGCTTCCTTGGCTTTTTTAACCAGGTCGTCCGCGAGGGCGGACAGATGGCGACTGGAGGTTCCTGAGGCAATGACCATTTCATCGGTCAGGCTGTTCTGGCCTTTAACATCAATGATAGTAATGTCGACAGCTTTCATGTCTTCAAGTACGCTAATTACCAGATCGTGAACTTGCAGGGGGTTCAGGCCGGCAGGGGAATTTCCTGTAGTCAAATTACTGCTCTCATTAAAAAATACGATGGACATATTATAAACCAATTCGGCATTCCACCGGATTGTCTATTAAAAATGCAGCCTATACTCTTGAGACCTGCCCCAGATCAATGACTGCAAGGGCTATAGGGGGGAAACTTAATCTCGAATTAGTATTTCACAGTTATGGATTTTTGCCAGTCAGGCTCGTGTGTACTAGGATTACTCAGTCGAACATAACAATACAGGTGAAAATTATGGCCACACATAAAACGGAGAACATTCGCAACCTCGCTTTGGTCGGACAGAGCGGATCCGGGAAAAGCACCCTGATTGAAGCCCTGTTGGCCAAATCCGGCGCCATAAAAGAAATGGGTAGCCATCAGCGTGGTGGACTGGTTACAGATTTTGATCCACTCGAAAAACTTCACCAGCACTCCCTGGATTCATCCATTGTTGGTTTTGAATACGATGGTGTGCACTGTAATTTTATCGATACCCCGGGATACCCGGATTTTCGCGGCCCTACCCTGGCCGCCATGGCTGCAGTTGAAACAACGGCAATAGTTATCAACGCCCAGTCGGGAATTGAGCTGTCTACCCGTCGCTTAATGAAGCGTGCGGTCGATCGTAAGCTCTGCCGCATGATCATCATTAACAAAATTGATGCTGATACTGTTGACCTTACTACACTGGTACGTCAGATTCGTGAAGAGTTTGGGAATGAGTGCCTACCGATAAACCTGCCTGCTGAAAACCATTCTAAAGTTCGCGATTGCTTTTTCCATACCGAGGGCGAAACTGATATTTTCTCACTGAGTGCTGCCCATGATGAAATCAATGACCAGGTAGCCGAGGTTGATGATGACTTGATGGATGTTTACCTGGAACAGGGAAAACTCAGCCGCGAGCAACTGCATGAAGCCTTCGAAATTGCCCTGCGCCAGGGACACCTTGTGCCCATTTGCTTTGTATCTGCGCAAAGCGGTGCCGGGATTGATGAATTGTTGAAACTCTGCAAACGCCTTGCACCTAACCCCTTTGAAGGCAATCCTCCTCCATTTCTTAAGGGTCAAGGCGAAGATGCTATTTCAGTAACCGCACTACCGGAAGCCGATGCCCATGTCATCGCTCACGTATTCAAAATCACCAACGACCCCTTTGTCGGCAAGCTGAGTGTGTTCCGGGTTTACCAGGGCACGATAGAAAAAGACAGCCAGCTGTTTATCGGTAATAGCCGCAAGGCCTTCAAGGTAGGCCATTTGTTCAGGATCCAGGGCAGTAAACATGTGCACATTAACCGCGCTGTACCTGGCGATATCTGTGCGGTTGCCAAGATCGAAGACATCCATTATGACGCTGTCCTGCATGACTCCCATGATGAAGATGATTTCCACCTTAAACCGCTGGACTTCCCGCATCCCATGTTTGGCCTGGCAGTCACCACCAAAGTCCGCGGGCAAGAACAGAAACTGGCAACTTCACTGCACCACTTATCAGAAGAAGATCCCTGCCTCAGTATCGAACACAATCAGGAACTCAACGAGACTATTATCCACGGTCTAGGCGACATGCACCTGAAAATTATGCTGGAACGGATGCAGCAACGCTATAAAGTGGATGTGGATACCCGTCCGCCACGGATTGCTTATCGGGAAACAATCACCATAGCGACTGAAGGTCACTACCGGCATAAAAAACAAACCGGCGGTGCGGGTCAGTTTGGTGAAGTCTACCTACGCATCCGCCCATTAATGCGCGGCCAGGGCTTTGCCTTTGTAAACAAGGTTGTTGGCGCATCAATTCCTACCAACCTGATTCCCGCAGTAGAAAAAGGCGTACGCCTGCTACTGGTTGAAGGTGCAGTTGCCGGCCATCCTTTGCAGGATATCGAAGTCACCGTTTATGACGGCAAACATCATCCGGTAGACTCTAAGGAAATTGCCTTTGTTACCGCAGGTAAAAAAGCTTTCCTTGCTGCTATATTAAAAGCCAATGCACAGATCCTGGAACCGGTGGTGAATCTTGAAGTCAGCGCACCGGATAGTCATATGGGCGATATTACCGGCTCCCTGGCGAGTAAACGTGCCCGGATTAGCGGTACGGAAACATTACCAGGTGGACAAATTGCAGTTTCTGCACAGGTTCCTTTAAGTGTTTTGACAGATTATCAAACCGAGTTGAAGTCGATTACCGGCGGTGAAGGTTCATATACCATGACCTTCAGTCACTACGATCCCGTTCCCGGTGATGTGCAGGCTAAACTGGTTGCTGCACACAATCGCCGTGATGATGATTAATTTGTAAAACAAAAAAAAGGGCAACCGCTTGCGGTTGCCCTTACCCCAGAGCACAACCCCCATCGTGCTCATGAAGCCTATCCCCTACAGGCTCCCCCCTGTGTGTTTCAGCAGCACATAAGTGCTTTCATATACCTACTGTCAGCAGTTGGGGAATCCTCTCACACAAATGGGAATTATTTTATATTTTCTTTATTACCTATAAAAACAGCATGAAGTTACGGTGCGTTACGCTTCGCTAACAGCACCCTTGTATGATCAACGCACAGTCACTGGACAACAG
>JADFVZ010000108.1 GCA_015222805.1 Pseudomonadota bacterium | reverse complement strand
TCCGCCCCCTGTGCGAGGATGTCATTCACACACATTGCTACCAGGTCGATACCAATGCTGCCATGTTGATCCAGGTCGCGAGCCAGCATTAGTTTTGTCCCAACGCCATCGGTTCCGGATACCAGTATCGGTTGTTTGTACTTTTCCAGGTCCAGCTCAAACAGGGCCCCGAATCCTCCGAGACCTGAAATCACCCCCGGACGATGGGTGGCTTTGACTGCGGGTTTAATGCGTTCAACCAGGGCAGTGCCAGCATCAATATCGACGCCGGCATCCTTGTAACTCAGGGACGGTTTTTGCTGATCTTTTGCAATACTTGCTGATTCAGGATTATTTTCACGCATTTTGCCTTCCTTTAGGGCAGTTTTAGAGGGTCTTTTAACTGGTGTATATGGTATCTTATTGCGAGTAATGAAATTGGGGTTTTAAGCAGGACAATGATAACAAACAAACATCTATTTACCCACAGTTACAAATTTGTGCTACTGCTCGCTTTGCTGTTGGTAAATATAAACCCGGTCGTTGCTGAAACCAGTCTGTATACAGTGGAACTGGAAGTTCCCGATCGCAGTGAGGCTGCGGTGGACCAGGTTATGGCCGCAGCACTCGATCAGGCATTGGTAAGGATTTCCGGTCAAAGTTATGCCAGTGCCAATGGTGCTTATAACGATGAAGTTAAAGGCTGGGTGTTGCGCTATGGGTTTCGCAGTTTGCAGGTGCCAATGGCTGATGGTGTACCGGGAAAGCAGTTGCGCACGGTAATTAGCCTTGATTCCAAACAGGTAGACCAGGCCCGTGCGGCTTTGGGCTTACCGATCTGGACAGGAGCGCGTCCGCAGATTGCTTTGTGGGTGGCCCTGGATAACAATGGATTACGCGGTTTTTTACCGGAAGGTGCGGAATATACTCGCTATATCCTGCAGGATAGCGCCCGTCAGCGCGGTGTCAACTTGCAGCTACCGGCGGTGGTTGCAGATGGGGAAGTTCTTGCGGAGGCCCCGGAGCTTGCAGATGTCTGGGGTGGTTTTCCGGAGCAAATGATGCCTGTTGCCCAGACAGTTGGCGCAGATACGATTTTGCTGGCAGCTGCCAGCAAGCGGGATGGCCAGTGGCAGATTCGCTGGAACATGCTTTCCTTGCAGAGCAACGCATCCTTTACCTCAGAAGCCCTGGTGCTGGAGGGTGCCCTGGTTGATGGTCTCAATCAGGTGATTGACAGCATTGCCAGCTTACAGGCGATTGATATATCCGATCAGGGTTATTGGCGTGAATCAATTGACATCATACATTTGCCTGATGCTGCTGCCTACCATCAGCTTATGGACCGCCTGCAACAGCATCGCCTGGTTGATAAGGTGCAGGTAGAATCTGTTGCCGGTCAGCGCCTGCGCCTTGTGCTTGAGTTGAATGCCTCACCCGCAATTGTCTGGGGTGAGCTTGATAGCCTGGTGGAACTGGCTTATGTCGGTATTGGAATCGGTGGTGTTGCCGCAGTGTTTGAATTCCAGTTGCCAGAAATTCCGCTTGAACTGCCATTAGAATTAATAGATGCTGAGTAACCTCCCCAACATTCTCACCGTATTTCGTATGCTCGCGGTTGTTCCGCTGGTTTACTGGCTGTTGGTCGGTGCTTATCAACCGGCACTCATCCTGGCTTTTATCGCCGGTATGAGTGACTGGGTGGATGGTGTCCTTGCTCGCCGCTTCGGCTGGACATCACGCTTTGGCGGAATAGTTGATCCCCTTGCAGATAAGCTGATGTTGGTAAGCCTGACCATGGTGCTGGCTTATATCGGTGAATTTCCCCTGTGGCTGGCTGTTTTAATTATTCTGCGGGATGTGGTGATTGTCTCTGGTGGAGTGATTTATAAACATTGTTTTGGGCCAGTAGATGTCGTTCCATTTCGCCTGAGTAAATGGAATACCGGTTTGTTGATCTTGCTTGTGCTGGTGGTAATGCTGCGCCTCAATGGGGTGCAGCCTGAAATAGCGGGTATAAATTTAATCCGGCAACTGGAGCAGGGCTTAATCTGGATTGTGACCACCACTACTATTATTACCGGAATTCAGTATGTCTGGGTCTGGGGAGCGAAGGCCTGGCGGTCGCGTCAAACGTCGCGTCCCGACAATAAAAATGAGGTTGAATAACCAGCATGACTAACTCCAAAAAACCAACTAACCAGTCGACACTAGCGTCCATTCCCCGGGTTGCTATCAGTGATTCGCAGAAGTGGTTGATCCTCGCCTCGATAGTTGGCCTGATCTGGTTTATTCGCGCCCTTGGGCCGGTATTAACGCCATTTGTTGTTTCTGCCGTGCTCGCATATCTCGGTGATCCACTGGTTGACCGGCTGGAAAAATGGATGTCACGGACACCGGCAGTACTGGTGGTCTTTAGTAGCATGATCTTGAGTATGATGCTGATAGTATTACTGGTAGTGCCACTGCTGGAAAAGCAGATCAGCTATTTAATCAGCCAGTTGCCGGTCTATGTTGATTGGCTGAGCAATTCCGCATGGCCCTGGCTGCAGCAGCGCTTCGGCTTACAGGGTGTAGACCTGGGCGCAGATCAGTTGATAGCCCTTTTCAGGGAGCACTGGCAGGAAGCTGGGGGTATTGCGGCCGCTGTTCTTGGGGATTTAACCCAGTCTGGTATGGCATTCCTCGGGTTTATCGGCATGCTGTTCCTGATACCAGTGATAACTTTCTACCTGTTGCGGGACTGGGATGCTCTGATGGAAAATATTCGCAACTTGCTGCCACGCTACGTAGAACCGGCTATCAGCAAGCTGGCTGGTGAATCCAATGAAATGCTCGGGGCCTTCTTCCGCGGGCAAATCCTGGTGATGCTGGCGCTGGGTATTATTTACGCTATCGGCCTGGCCGTAATTGGTCTCAAACTGGCATTCCTTATTGGTCTGGTAGCTGGTCTCCTGAGCATTGTTCCCTATCTTGGGTTTGCTGTGGGCCTGATCGCTGCCCTGATTGCCGCCGTAGTCCAGTTCCATGATGTTTTGCATGTGGTACTGGTGCTATTGGTTTTTGGTATTGGTCAATTGCTGGAAGGCATGGTGCTGACACCGTGGCTGGTGGGTGATCGTATCGGCCTGCATCCGGTTGTGGTGATTTTTGCCGTTCTGGCTGGAGGGCAATTAATGGGCTTCGTCGGTATGTTAATCGCCTTACCGGTAGCAGCTGTACTTAATGTGCTCTTGCGTCATGCCAACGAGCTTTACCGTGGTAGTCAGTTATTTGATCGGGAAGTAAAGGTCAAAATTGAAAAGGTATGAGTGACAATCCGCAGATACCCCTGTCTTTCCGGCCGCGTAGAAATGATAATTTTGAGCAGTTTGTAGTTGGTAAAAACCAGATTGCCTTTGCTGCTACAAAGCACTTCCTCGGGACTCACGAAAACAGTTCAAGTACTGTTGGAGGAGCAAACAGCAGCCGCTTCCTGTACCTGAAAGGTGACTCTGGCAGCGGTAAGTCACTGTTGCTGAATGCCGTTTGTAACCAGGCCCGGGAAATGGGGCGGGTGGCGATATATTTATCGATCCGGCATTTAATTAACCAGGGAAGTGAACCGCCTGCTGACCTTCAGGGGATTGAAGTCCTCTGCCTGGATGATGTGGATTCCCTGGTTGGAAATACTGTTTGGGAAGAGGCTGTTTTTCATTATCTCAACCAGATGCGGGCAGGAGCAGGATACGTGATTCTAGCCGGTCGCCAGGGTCCCGGTCATCTGGCTATCACCCTTCCGGATTTGCGTTCACGACTAGCCTGGGGTGATGTTCACGGGCTTAAGGTGTTGGCTGATTATGATAAAAAAAATGTATTGCAGCAGCATGCCCGTGTACAGGGAGTAGAAGTGGCGGATGAGGTTTTGAACTACCTGTTAAAGCATGGGCGGCGGGATATGAAAAGCCTGCTGTCTACGCTGGACACACTGCAACAGAAGGCTTTTGCAGTCAAGAGGGCGCCGACGGTACCACTGCTGCGGGAAGTGCTTAAGAATCCAGATAAGTAACTGTGAGATAATATTCTCGTAACACCCGTACTACATAATTACAAAAAATAATAATAAGGAGAAGAATATGCTGAGTAAATTTGAAATAACCCGTAACTGGCTACCGCGCTATACCGGTATGCCACTGGAAAAATTTGGTGACTATATACTGCTCACTAACTTTGATTTTTATGTACAGGAATTTGCCGAAAAATTCTCGGTTGAAATTTATGGTGAAGGCCGTCCAATGCAGGCGGCCAGCAACAATCAGGGCTTGACGATCATTAATTTTGGGATTGGTTCCAGTAATGCGGCCACCATTATGGATTTGCTATCTGCAATAAAACCACGCGGGGTTTTATTCCTGGGCAAGTGCGGTGGCTTGAAGAAATCTTCAGAGCTGGGGCATTTTATCCTGCCCATCGGAGCGATCCGAGGTGAGGGTACCAGTGATGATTACTTCCCTAAAGAAGTTCCCGCATTACCATCATTTAAACTGCATAAGTTTGTTTCCGACAAAATTGTTGCCCATAACCTGGAATATCGGACGGGCGTTATTTACACGACCAACCGCCGGGTCTGGGAGCATGATCTGGAATTCCACGCGCGCCTGCACGCGATGACCTGCATTGGTATCGATATGGAAACAGCTACTATCTTTATCGTCGGGCATGCGAATGAAATTGCCCGTGGTGCACTGTTACTGGTATCAGATGTACCGGTAACACCGGAAGGAGTAAAAACTGAAGCTTCTGACAGTAAAGTGACTTCCAATTTTGCAGACTTACACTTGCAGCTTGGTATCGATGCGATGACAGATCTTGGTTTGAAGGGCGAAAAGATCAAACATTTCCGTTATTGAGCAGGCAGGGAGGACATTTGTACCCACCTTACAAAAAAGGGCCGCATATGCGGCCCTTTTTACTTGTCGGAACTGCTGTTATTTCAGTGTTGTCGTCTGTTTGAAGACAAGCCCCTTGCTGGTAAAGCGCGCATTCATAAAGACACGGTCAAAAATACTGGGAACAAGCGGAGACATTGAGTTGCTGTCATCCATTTCAGTCAGCATGGATTCACTGAATGATTCCATTTTTTCCTGGAATTCTGAATCGATACCAACAGTAAGGAATTCGCCGTTTTTACTGTCACCGGCTGTGAGGAAAGCCTGTAACTGGGTATCCATGCCTTCACCTGCAGCTATCCCTAGGGCTTTGTCACTGCTTGCAGCCCACAGGGGTTCATCAGGCTTGGGCATGCCATCGAGTGCCAGTGGGACCGGATCGGCACCTGGTGTTAGGTCGAGGTCGGCAAGTTCAGGGAGAAACATCTGTCCCATGCCAACCAGCATTTCCGGGTTGCTGGTTAATATAGCGAACACGGCTTTGATATTCTCAGGTACCGGGTTCATTTGTCCCACCTGATCAAGTTCAAGCTCATCAATTTTTAACTTAAGGCCAATAAAGTTACCGGCAAAGGGCGGCAAAGGACGATTCAGGTTCTCATAAGCCTGGGCAAAGTTGTTATTTAGTTCTGCGAGTTGTTCGCATTTGTAGGGGTTTTCAACATGTTTTGCAGCACTTGCCAACAGCCATTCGCGAGCTTTGGCAAGATTCATTGCAAAGCCGAGGTTGATCAGTCCACCCGGATCTACTACAGATAACGCTTTGGCAACCACGAGTTTCTGTAGGTCGTTTGCCAGTTCCTGTTTCAGTTCAATGGTAAAGCTAGCGGTTGTTTCAGCAGTGCTCAGTGACTGGTACCCGCCGTGCATGCGTGGGAAGTTGGCAGCGATGGAAGTATACTCGTCTTTGCACACCTGGCTTATAGACTGGGCATCAAAATCTATCATCTGCCGCATTGTGATCGCAGCGCTGGAATCATTATTCATAAAAAGGTCAAGCAGTTTTTGAGTTTCCAGCCAGCCACTGCCATAGTTTGAATAATCATTGTTTTTGTTGAGTGCTGAGAGTGATTTTTTAACATCGAGTGGATCTGCAGGTTTGCTTTGTGCGAGGATATTGGGTAGTGCATCAGCGCTCAGGCTACTTGGGATAATGCTCAATACAACTTCATTCGCGTCAATACTGGCAATGAGCTCCATCTGCTGATCACCTGCCTGCCAATATTTCCTGCCATTCAAAACCTGCTCTTCCGGGACCTTGCCGGCTTTGGTGAAGGCTCTCTCAAGGGTTGCACGCAGGCGGGTTTCATCAGCAATTTCCATGCGTACAACAGGGAAGGGACCTAAGCCATATACGACCATAAGGGCATCGGCTTTAATACCGATATTTTCCATCCCCTTCATTCCCGGGTTATCTGCCAGCTCAGAGATAATTGAGCTGATAAATGACAGCGGTGAAAACCCAGCCGTCTCGATATCAGAAATTGTGCCCGAGTCGGCAGCAGGGTCTGCAGATTTGGAAAACTGATAGTCCTGATCTAAGTCTTTCAGGCTTTCCTGCAGGACCTTGAACATTGGTTGAACATTTTTCAAATAAGCTTCTGTAACATCAGCTGGAAGGCTGTCTAGATTGGCAAACAGGTAAGGTGTATCTGCTGGTACATAATCAAATAGTTCGTGCTTGGTAGCTGTAGTTTGACTCGTTTGCGGACTCGCCGTATCGTCGCTTTGGTTGCAGGCTGCCAGCAAAAGTGGTGCAGTGATAGCCAGACTAAGTAATATATGTTTCATTCTATTTCCTTTTTGATTGGTGATGTAGTGAAGTATAACACTAAATTGCATAATTACAAATGATTATTTTGTGATGCTCTCAGTTGTCAACACTATTTAGTTCGCCACAACAAACGCGCGCAGGGATGCCAGCCTTCCTTCAGTACCACTGTCATACCAGTGACCTGTATAGGCTTCCCCGGTTACCTTTGAATTTGCCATGGCAAACTTTAACAGCGGTATCAGGCTGAATTTGCCTGCATTACAACCAGCAAACAGGGCTGGATTGTAGATACCCAGTCCACTGAAGGTAAGTTTTTGAACGACACTCTTGCCCCCAACAGCCTTGACCAGTCCATGATTGAGGAAAAAATCTCCTTCAGTGTGGTGCTTTGGGTTATCCACCATCACTAAATGGGCGTGTGAACAATGATGGTTGCGCAGTTTATACAGTGGAAAATCTGTCCAGATATCAGCATTGATCACCAAAAATGGTGATGTACCTAGCAAGGGCAGGGCCTGAAATATGCCACCTCCGGTTTCCAGTGCCTCTTTTTCAATGGAGTAATGAATGTTAATCCCCCAGCGTTCGCCGTTACCGGCAAACTCCTGGATTTGTTCACCCAAATGGGCCAGGTTAATAATAACTTCACGAAAACCGGCACGTGCAAGGTTTTCCAGGTGCCATTGCAGCAGGGGTTTTCCAGCGACTTCGATTAAAGCTTTAGGTGTATGGTCGGTTATTGGGCGTAAACGCTCACCGCGACCAGCGGCCAGTATCATTGCGCGCATGGGTAGTTTCCTACTGGATTTATTGAGTCGTATTTTACCCCTGTTGCATAGTTTGGTGGGGCTTAATTACCTGGGCCTCTGCGGCTTTCTGAAAGTGCCTGAAAAACACCCTCAAACTCCGGGTAGCGCCCGAGTATATCCATACAATAATCCCAGAACCGGGGAATCATTTCCAGATAACCGCTTTTCTGGTCGCGGTAATGCAGGCGGGCAAATATTCCAATAATTTTAAGGTTGCGCTGCAGGCTCATAAAGTCACACTGCCGCTGCCACTCGTCAGTTGGGACATCAAGCTCCAGTTGCTGCCGAAACTGTTCACACCAGCCGGTAATTTTTGCCCTTGGCCAGCTGATATAACGGTCCCATAAAAGTGAAACCAGATCGTAAGTGATGGGGCCGAGAACGGCATCCTGATAATCAATAATACCGGGATCATTATTATCAGTTTTAAGCACGTTGCAGGAATGAAAGTCGCGATGTACAAAAACCTGGCGTTGCTCCCTGGCGGAAATGATCAGCCGGTTGCAAAGCTGTTCCCAGGCCAATTGTTCAGTAATTAAAAATGGCTGTTGTTTATGTTGTTCGAGATACCAGTCAGGGAACAGGTCGAGTTCGGTTTGCAATAAGCGGTAACTGTATTTTGCTAAGCTATCGGTATTGACAGATTTAACAAAGGCAGCCATGGCTGAAAATAATGGCTGGAAGCAGCTATCTGCAGATTCCGGGTTAATCAGTGGTTTATATTGAATATCACCAAGATCTTCCAATAGCAATAATCCGTTTTCCAGATCAGCCTTGAGGACCTCCGGTGCATGTAGTCCCGCATCGCGCAAACGAGAAGTCACATCGATAAATCCAGTGCAGTCTTCCTTATCCGGCGGGGCATCCATAATGATCCAGCTGTCAGTGCCAGATTGTATTCGGAAATATCGGCGGAAACTGGCATCACCAGCAACCATGCTCATTGTCAGGTCACAGTGAGTTAGCCAGTTTTCAACGGTTTTCTGGATCAAGGAAATACGTGAGTCTAGCGGCTTCAAATTTCCACCTCTTTAACCGAATTAGTAGAGTAACAACTGGAAAAACCCAGAATAACTGGATTACCCAAGTGTGCGTGGTATCCATGGCCGTGTAAAGCACTTGAATACCTATCGTCACCAGAGCGATTTTAAACTGTCTGAATAACCTGCAGATGGGTTACAATTTATCTGTAGAAATACAATCGGAAGCCACAGGCGAAGTAAGTCTCAAAAGGTTAAGTGTCATGGCTCAAAATTTCGTCATAAAAGTAATTGCAGTACTCATCTTCAGCTCCCCGCTATTCAATTCAACTCATCTGCTGGCTGACTCTGTACCACCATCAGCAGCAGGTGCAGCAACTAAGGTCCATGCAACATTGCAGCCGAATAATGACTTGCTGGGGCGCTGGTATGACGGCCCAGTTTACTCAAGTGTAGTTTCTGGAGATTATGTGTATTTCGGGACCGGCGGGGGTATACGTGTTCTGAAAATCAAGAATCCCGGAAATCGTGATATCCCTGAATGGGAAGAAGTGACTTCTATTAAGTCTTTCGGCGTGGTTCGTGACCTTGATGTCTCAGGTAAGTTTCTATACGTTGCCGATGATAGCGGGGCAATGAGAATTCTCGATATCTCAAAACCAGATAAGCTCAGGGAGAGGGGCAATGTGAAACTGCCTAATTTTGTCCGGGCTATTTCAATCGAAGGGGATTTTGCTTATCTTGCAGCTGGTTGGGCGGGGCTTACCATTATTAATATCCAGGATCCTGATCAACCGCGGCTTGTGCTTTCGCTAAAGTCCGTTGGCTATATTACTGATGTCCATGTATCCGACGCTTTGGCGTCAGTTGTAGGGCACAAGGCTGGGCTAAGACTGGTTGATGTGTCGAACCCTTTGCAACCTAGAGAGATTGGTCATCATGAAATACCGGGTAATCCACATGGGGTGTATGCATTAGATAAGCGCGTCTACGTTGTGAGCCTTGATTCGGCTACAGAGGAGAGAGTCGGTGGTCTGACAATTTTCGATATTTCTGCTCCTGATGCACCCATACGCCTGGGATTTCAAGCGTTGATATATGGTGCAGAGCGAGTATGGGTTGAAGGTAAGTATGCTTATTTAGCCGCTGTTGCCAACGATGCGGGACTGATAATTGTGGATGTTTCAAATCCACTGGAACCTGCACGGTTAGGAAGTTATACAGATACTACTTGTTCGGAATCAGTTACCGTTGCAGGTTCCTTTGCTTACCTTTCACATGGTGACAAGGGGCTTGAGATTATTGATATTTCGGCTCCCACGAAACCCGTAGTAACAAAGCATATAGATGCATCGGGGTCGGCACGCGGCGTTCATATTGTTGGCTCTTATGCATTTATAGCAAACGGATATACTGGATTAACAATACTTGATCTATCCGATAAGACAACAGTAGAGAAGATTTCGAGCTTGTCAACATACCGCGCAGTGGGAATTGATGTGGTCGGTTCTTATGCCTACCTTGCCGAAGATTGGGCAGGGATGAAAATTGTTGATATTTCAAACCTTTCGTCGCCATCTGTAGTGGGTAAGTGGAATACACCAGGCAATGCAGAAGAAATAATAGTATCCGGAAACCGCGCTTTCATAGCCGACGGACCAGCTGGTTTAAGGGTTATAGACGTATCAAATCCTCATAGCCCTGTGGAGATTTCAGCTTACAATACGCCGGGTTACGCCTGGGATGTCCATGTTGAGGATAAGCTCGCCTATGTGGCAGATGGCAATAAAGGCCTAAGAATTATCAATGTTTCTGACCCAGCAGCTGCTGTGGAGATCGGCAATTTTCTGCCTGAACGTAAACAGGTAGAAGCTCGGGCAGTTGATGTCGTTGGTTCATATGCATATGTAGCGGCAGGATATTCGGGTTTTAGTATTATTGATATTTCTGATCCCGGGAATCCCATAGAAGTGGGTTACCACGATACTCCGGGTAGCGCCCGCAGTGTCCAGGTTTCCGGTTCATATGCTTATGTGGGAGATTTTAAATGGTTAAGGGTGTTTGATATTTCAGTGCCATCCACACCAAGGGAAATTGCAACTTACAAAATTCCCGCCAGTGTCACCAGGATACAAGTCGCTGATTCAAGAATTTATGTTGCTGCCAGTGAATCTGGTTTGATAATTCTAGAATCTGAAACCCGGCAGAATTAAAACAACCATCTTTTACATATAACTACTGCGCTTAATTGATGGACTTACAGATCAGGCTAAGGGCAACCATTGACCGATGGAGTTTCAACGGGCTTTACCAATATTTACAGATCTGATTGCACCTATATTAGTAACGAAATGATAGTGATTTCGATGCGGGTGAGATGTTTTTTAGGGCACTTGCGGGATATAAATTTAATTTGATTTCTGAGATCAATATGTGGGTTAAATTTATACTCGGAAATAGCTTGACTTCGTGTATGAGAGTAGTATATTTAACACATAGTACTAATTGAATAGATTGCTTGATTGTTCCATTAGTGCGGAAGTTTGAGAGTGTCGCGCTCGCGTTGCTCACGGGGGTTTGCACACGGTGTTATAACACTCTTAAATCTCCATTGAGATCATGCCGTACCGGATACAGAATTCTTTCGGCAAGGGTCAGGATGACTTTAGGGGTCATTAAAGCAAGGATGTTCTTCTCATTGGAGGGGGCGTCCTTGTTTGCGTTTGGAAACAGGGAACCCACAACAGTTTAAGCACACTGAGCTTGAAACGATGTGGGGGAAGGAATAGAAAACCTCTACATTATCTGTTTGGTAGGCAGATTTTATCAATACAGAAACTCATCTCGGTGTGCAGGGAACCGGCACGTAATGTTGCGTGTTGGTTTTTGCCAGGGAAGGCAGTTTGTTGGGAGTTTCGGTTATGAAACGAATACACAATCGTAGTGTGATTTTCCCTAAAATTGCAACTATAGCAGGGGGTGCTATCCTGGGCTCCCTTATATTTGCAACTACAGCATTTGCCGCCGGCGCTCCGCTTATTATGGAAGTGCAACCGGTGCCAGCAGATGATCCTGATACCTTATTGATCTATGGCGTTAACTTTAGCTCAAATGATCAATTTACCTTTGGAACATGGCCGGCTTTCCTTGACACCTCGGTTGATCAAGGTGCCTGTGCACTTGCTCCACCCTCACCTCTGGATGTAAGCGATCCGGATTATGCGTGCGTAGTAGCCGCTTTGCCGGATACTGAGATCCTGCCGGGTGATTACCTGATAGAAGTCGTGGTGGAAAGTGTAAACGAACAGTGTGTTAGCAAGCCTAATTCGATGACATTCAACTACACACCTTCAGTTTGTCTTGATCAAAATGATCAGGAATCCAATACCTGTGAAGGCGGGGTACCTGGTGATCCGACCAACCTGATTGCCGGTGGCGCTAACAATGCAGTATGGGCGCTGTCTACATATTCAGTAGCTACAGGTGGAGATGTGACCTTTACAGCGGGTGTTAACGAAAAAGGCCAGATAAAATGGCCTAATACGCTTACATTAACCATGGATGGTGGCATACCTCAGACTATTTCATTGCACACGTCATGTTCAGAACCACTTGTCCTTGGTGATATTTATGGCAGCATGACACTAGTTGCAATGGTTACAGAAGAAGCCCTAGGTCCTACAACGCAAGATGATGAGTATGACCTGACAATTGGCGCGGTTGGTCCGGAAGGTCCACAAGGTGTACAAGGTAAGCTCGGTGATACCGGTGCACAAGGTGTTCAGGGCAAGCTCGGCGATACCGGTGCACAAGGTGTACAAGGTAAGCTCGGTGATACCGGTGCACAAGGTGTTCAGGGCAAGCTCGGCGATACCGGTGCACAAGGTGTTCAAGGTAAGCTCGGTGATACCGGCCCACAGGGTGTACAAGGTAAGCTCGGTGATACCGGCCCACAGGGTGT
>JADFVZ010000107.1 GCA_015222805.1 Pseudomonadota bacterium | reverse complement strand
GTTGAAGAATTTCTTGGGGAGTTTCACTCGGCTCACCTGGAACAAAAATCCATCATGCTGGAACAGATGAAAAAGCATACGGCTAAGGCTGACCTGACCAAGAAAGAACGCAAGGCTCTACGCAAGGTGTACCTGCAGGAGCTGGTAAAACGTTCGGCCCTGCTAAGGATCGCCGGAGCATGGCTGATCACTGTACCGGCATCTGCCATCATGGCTGCGCTGCTATTTTTCACCATTCGCGGAATGATGTTGCCCTGAATCAATCCTCTCGGTCGGAGATTAATCTCCGACCACTGGAAATAATCAATCGACACTGATACAACTACATAAGAAAAAATGCTACGTAAAATTTTCCTGCCATCTATCCTCTTAGTCCTGGCTTATGGCTTCTGGATAAGTCCGGATTTCAAAGAGATTTCTGCCGGGGTGGCTATTTTTCTTTTCGGCATGTTAAGCCTGGAAGAAGGCTTTAAGGCATTTACCGGTGGCTTGCTTGAAAACATGCTGCGGCGCACCACTGATAAGTTATGGAAGAGCCTTAGTTTTGGTTTTGTGACCACCAGCATTATGCAGTCCAGTTCGCTGGTTTCGGTGATTACTATATCCTTTCTATCCGCTGGATTGATTTCACTGGCAGCAGGTATTGGGATTATTTTTGGTGCAAATCTGGGTACCACCACGGGTGCCTGGCTGGTGGCTGGATTTGGCCTGAAAGTCAAAATATCCGCCTATGCAATGCCGATGATTGTCTTTGGTGTCATATTAGTTTTCCAGAAAAGCAAGGAACTTAAAGGGATTGGTTATGTACTCAGCGGGCTGGGCTTCCTGTTTCTGGGTATTCACCATATGAAGGAGGGTTTTGATGCTTTCAGTGGAACTCTTGATCTAACAAAATTTGCAGTTGACGGTTATTCCGGGGTATTACTGTTTACCCTGCTGGGTTTAATTGCCACTGTGGTGATGCAATCCAGCCATGCAACCCTGGTATTGATTATTACCGCGCTGGCTGTCCAGCAGATCACCTATGAAAATGCCCTGGCGCTGGCAATTGGTGCCAATGTTGGTACCACTGTAACGGCAATTCTTGGCGCCATGAGTGCAAATGTGGAAGGCCGCCGTCTGGCAGGCGCTCATCTTATTTTTAATATAGTAACAGCGGCATTGGCGATTGGACTAATTTACCAGTTAACCCACGTTGTGGATATTGTTAGCGGCTGGCTTGGCATAGGGCATGATAATTACACCCTGAAACTGGCCGTTTTCCACACCCTGTTTAACCTTATGGGCGTGTTGTTGATGACGCCTTTTATTAACCCGATGGTTAAGTTCCTTGAAGGTTATATTACAGCCAAAACCTGGGCTGTTTCACAACCGCGGTTTTTACATGAATCAGCACTTGAATTTACCGATACAGCACTCAAGGCCGTACGCAAGGAAACCCTTCACCTCTATGATAATGCTTTTGAAATAATTGCAGCCGGCCTGCGTTTGCAGCCAGGCCTGGTACATTCTGATATGCCTATCGAAGAATTGATCAGGACAGCAAACCGGGGTGATCCAATCGATATTGATGAACGCTACAACGTCAGGATAAAAGGCCTTTACGGGAATATTATCGATTTTATCAGTCAGGTAACGATGGATATGACGGTAGCTCAAACCGAAGAGTTATTTGAACTAAGGACCGCCGGGCGGGATATTGTTGAGGCTATCAAAGATATCAAGCATCTGCAAAAAAACCTGGATGTCTACATGGTTTCAAATAACCCCCGGATTCGGGAAGAATATGATGCAATTCGCCTACAGTTGGCTACTGTTCTGCGCGGACTCTCGCTGGTGCGGGAGCAAGGGGATGATTCTGCGGCCATCCTCTCCCTTGATAATTTAAAATCTGAGGTGGATTATAGTGAAGCGAAAATCATCAGTACAGTGGATGAACTAATCCGCAATAATCGGATTTCGCCGGAAATGGCTACTTCGTTAATGAATGACAGTAGCTATGCTTATAATATTTCAAGTAAGTTGGTTGAAATGGGTGAGGCACTGTTTTCCTCTGGTAGTCCTGATCTCAGGGATGCAGAACGCAGCATTGCCCTGGAAGATGATGAGATTGAAGCCGTAATGCTATTGTCACAAAATAAAGGTAGTATCAAGGATGCATAGGTTCATATTGCGCATCGTGACAGCAACAGGAAAAACTGATGAAAGTTAAAAAATTATTTGCCCAGGCTGAGGATTTCCTGAATTCTGATAATCGCAAACGTAAAGAGAAAAAAAAGTGTTTGATTCACGTCCTTAAGAAATTAGACAAGTATGAAGATAAGCTCAATGAACGCCTCCGGGACGCAGAGGATGATGAAGTTATCGACAAGCTGAACCGGAAGCTGGCACTGGCCCAGGCACAGCAGAAAAAAGGCCGGGTATTGATGAAAGAGCTTGGATAAATGAGATAGCGGTTCCTGTAATGACACCAACCGGGGGTACTTGGTGGATATGGTTTTGTATCTTAAGGCAACTTCGGGCATAGTAAGCAGAATTTGAAATTACTATTGAATAACCTGCCCCGGAGTCTGCGTACACATGATCACGAATGATGCGGTTTTATTTGGCATTTTGGCACTTATGCTGGGCGGTGTATTCTATACATCTACCAGCTCAAATTCTTTCTGGAAAAGTTTCTATAAATGGGTTCCGGCCTTACTGGTCTGTTACTTTCTGCCATCACTGTTAAATACCTTTGGCCTGGTCGAGGCTGAAAAGTCAAAGCTCTATTTTGTTGCCTCCCGCTATCTGTTGCCGGCAAGTTTGGTGTTGCTGACACTCAGTATCGATTTTAAACGGCTTGTTGCGCTAGGGCCCAAAGCCCTGATTATGTTCTTTACTGGTACCGTAGGTATTGTTATCGGTGGTCCCATTGCAATTTTAGTGATGTCCTGGATCAGCCCTGATGTTGTCGGCGGCCATGGTCCGGATGCAGTCTGGCGCGGTTTAACCACGGTTGCCGGCAGCTGGATTGGTGGCGGTGCCAACCAGGCGGCGATGAAAGAGATCTATGGTGTTGGTGATCAGATGTTTTCGGTGATGGTCACCATCGATATTATTGTGGCGAATATCTGGATGGCTGTGCTGTTGTTCTTTGCCGCCCGTTCAAAGCAAATTGATGCAAAAAATGGTGCAGACGCCAGTGCCATCGTTGAACTGCAGCATACCGTAGAAGCTTTCCACAAAAAACATGCGCGTAATCCTGAGTTGCGGGACTTAATGCTGATATTGGCCGTTGCCTTTGGGGTTGTCGGGTTTTCCCACTTTGGAGCAGACCAGCTTTCTACCTATATTGGTGGTATCAGCGGAATGGAAAATTCTAATCTGAGCAGTCACTTTTTCTGGTTGGTGGTACTTGCCACCACAAGCGGTTTATTGCTTTCCTTCACCCGGGCGCGGAAATTTGAAGCGGTAGGTGCATCCAAAGTAGGTTCTGTGTTTATTTATATCCTGGTCGCGACCATTGGGCTGAAGATGGATATAACTGCTATTGCTGAGACCCCGGCGATGTTTGTAGTTGGCGGAATCTGGATGCTGGTGCATGCCAGTTTATTGTTAATTATGGCCCGGTTGATTAAAGCCCCGGTCTTTTTCCTTGCAGTTGGCTCCCAGGCCAATGTTGGCGGGGCGGCATCGGCACCGGTGGTAGCTTCAGCTTTTCATCCCTCGCTGGCACCTGTTGGGGTGTTGCTTGCAGTAGTGGGTTATGCCCTGGGTACCTATGCTGCACTCCTGACAGGGACGCTTATGCAGATGGTAGCGCCGTAGTTTAAGCCGGCATGATATGCAGACTCGACGGGAAATCTTAATCCTCTCAGGTATTCCGGGATGATTAGTCCTGTTGGGTTTGAGCTTCCCGGGATTTTTGTCCGAAATTGAATCCGGCAGTAATAACACCGGCAGCAGCTCCCAGGATTTGGAACTCGACTAATACGCGTTTGTATTTCATCCCGAAGGTGGGCACAATCGCCGGTGCGACCCCAAGACCATTTAGCGGGATCTTGTATTCATAAGGCTCTTTGTAGCCGTGCAGCAAGCCACCGGTTAACTTGAAATAGGCCCAGTCTTTATTGAATAATGACCACTGGCGACCGGCATAGAGATACTGACTGGGTTGTCCAAAGGAGTTATCAAACCAGGAAAAACCGTACAGCCACTTGCTGGCTGTAGTAAATTCCAGATTCAGCATTTTTGAATTGTTGACATGATCAGGATCGGGATCCCAGTGTTTGGTATACAGTGATGTCTGGAAGCGCCACTCGGTAATTTCAAAGGCGTTGGTATTGGATGCTGCAAACAATAAAACCCCACCTAGGAGGATAGTCCTGAGTAATTTTGCAGTAACAAAACCATAGTTTTTCGGCTGTGTGCTGATCAGAGGCATAGTTTTAATACATTAACTGTGGGCAAGCAGCACTTTTTAACATACTTAGCCTTCAATATAAAGAAAATAATGTTTATTAACGCTGAAGATTTCCCCTTATCACGGTAGAATCC
>JADFVZ010000106.1 GCA_015222805.1 Pseudomonadota bacterium | reverse complement strand
TGCCTCGCGCCGAACCCTGCTGTCATCATTTGCTGCCAGATGCACACCAAGATATAGCTCGGCAACAGTTATAGCAGCGATATAAGCATCACCATGGCCTGCATATTGTTCCAGCCGGGAAAGATCAAAGCGCCCGTTCTCGGCATCAATAAAAATATTGGTATCAACAATCAATCCCATGGGTCTGACCCCAGGATCGCGGCTTTTCTAACCGTATTAATATCATCAGAAAATTGCTTAGCATCTGTTGATGCTAGCCCCGGCATAGCTTCTAAAAGCTTAATCAGCCCTTGCACTGATAGCCCGGATTTAGGCGGGGGCGACAGTTGCGCAATAACTCTCGTACCCTTGGTGATTAATACCGTGGTATTAGAAATACGCACATCATCAATAGTCCACGCCATGTTTCGTGCCAGGTCTGTAGCAGAAATCTGTTGGGTTTCAGCTACTTTCATTATTTATCCTTACTATCCTTACAAATGGTAATTGGATTGATCACCTAACCATTACTGCAGCACCAAACATAACTCCATCGTCTGGAATTTATATTTCTTCTGATCAAGATGTTCATATCTGGAGTGTTGCCATATCAGGTATGCGTACAAACATATGGATTGAAAACAGCAGTAATGTTTTTATTACAGGCATCCATTTATCAAACAATGGTTGGCCAAATACACCTGGCAATTCAATTGCTGATCCAAATATCTATATCGCTAATAGCTCTAATGTACTTATACAATGGGGTCAAATACTAGGCCAGAATAATTGGCCTTTTGGTGATGGTGAGATCGCTTGCTATTTCTCAGATAATGTAACTATCTCTGGCACTCAGTTATTCTTCTCAGGTACAAGCGCTATATATTTTGTTGGTTGTGATAATTCAAGGGTTGAAAATGCAAATATTCAGTTTGCTGGTGGGTGGGGGCTGGATATTGTGAGTGGTAGCGACAATTTTACTGCAATAAATAACAGTATAAAATATTCAAGGCTGGGGGCTTCAATTTTCCAAGAGACTCAGCAAACTGGTGGAACGTACAAGTGGAACATTTTTAATTATAATAATACAAGTGGTTTCGCTAACTGTAACGGACTTAATATTACTGGTGATCCTTTGTCGATGAGCATTAGCGGCAACTCCGCAAACCCAGCACCAATCAGTTGCGGTTGGAATAACTAACTCCCTCATATTTCGCACATAAACGATGCAAATAGAAAAACTATGAAACCATATATAAGTCAAAGTGGTAATTCCTCTAGATCAGACAATATGACATTCAAGACAAATAAAGAACCTAGAATGGACTCTGATTCCGGTGAATATGAACAGCGCCTGGCAAGTGAGAAGGACTTTTACAAAGATTGTAAAAATGTATCTGACTTGCCACCAATATTTAGGTATTGGGCAGACAACCACCTAATGCCAACATTCAAGAAATTTGGCTTTGCCACCCCCGAACACTTTTTCTTCAGGGAAATTGAGCGCTATGTAAATCTATCTAAATCTGAAAACATCCGAATTATTAGTGTTGGTGCTGGCAACTGTGATGTTGAAACTTATATTGCTCAACATCTGATTCACGAGAATATCCACAACTTTACGATTGAATGCCTGGATATTAATGAAGATATGCTTGCAAGGGGCAAAGCTTACACTCAAGAGAATGATGTAAGCAAATACATCAGCCAAGTCGTAGGAGATTTTAATAACTGGGTTCCAGATGGAAAATATAATATTGTAATTGCGAACCAAAGTTTACATCACGTGATCAATCTTGAAGGGCTTTTTGATGCAATTACTTCATGTCTATTACCAAATGGTCGCTTCCTGGTTTCAGATATGATTGGGCGCAATGGCCACCAAAGATGGCCGGAGGCGCTGAAAGCCCTTACGCCATTTTGGGACGAAATGCCTGATAATTATAAATACAACCAGCTCCTAAAACGATATGAAGAAAACTACATAAATTATGACTGTTCTACAGAAGGGTTTGAAGGGATACGCTCTCAGGATATCCTCCCTCTGCTAATAGATCGATTTAATTTCGATCTGTTTCTGCCATTTGCCAACATCATAATGGTTTTTATTGATCGTGCGTTTGGTCATAACTTTAATAACGAAGCTGACTGGGACCGGGGTTTTATAGACAGAGTCCAGAAAGCAGACATCGATGGTATTAATGCGCGAGCATTATCACCCACTCAGATGATAGCCTCTCTATGCATTGAAGAGGTGGAGATGAGAAAATCAGGCCACCTTACACCTGAATTTTGTGTAAGAGCAATTGATTAATTGAAGCACAAATGGTGGCAGCAGAGATTGTACTAAGCACCATGTAACTAATTCCAGAATGGAGAAGAGTGAGTAATTAAAACTATGCACCTCTTTCCTTGGGTCAATATCCCTGTGGGTTAATTACCCTTTAGTTTTTTCGTAAGCGGTAAAACACCCTTTTTAATCAGTATGTTTTTACTGGAATACAAGGTCTGTACAGGAAAGCCCTCTGTTGCTGCATACTCAGTCATGCTTTTACCGGAGGCTTCGCAGGCTTGGATATGTTCTAGCCAATAACGCTGGCGTCTGGTCAGTGTGGGAATTGTTTTTTTCATTGCTTATTGCTCCTGGTTTATCAGAAGCATAGCGTGACGGGAAATCGTTCAGGAAAACAGGGTGAGGTTTACTTTGCGCTTACTGTAAATCTTTTTAAAGCAGAAAAAAGAAGATTTATACCAGCTGTTTTGATGAACGAAACCAACATATCCATCTGGTCTGCGCTCTCAAGCTCAAGCTCCAATTCTCGCCCCAGTTGTGGACTACCAGATGCACCTGTAAAAAGAGATGGAAAGCTTAGGGGTGTGCTAGGTCGTAGTTTCCTTTCTTCCCCAACCAAATAGATTTCTGTGAGCAGATTACTTTCGGTTGGAATCAATTGATTATCTCGCAAGAAGCCGAGTTCTTCATCATATTCAGAAAGAGCCTGAATAAGCTTGTTGGCGAGATCGTATCGCTTGTCTACATCGATAATATTAAGTGCTTTACGAATATGCTCAGCAAGTGTTCGAGTTAAATAATCAGGTAAAAGTTTAGTATCCAGTTGGTCAATCTGTGCTGAGTTTGTTTCAGAACAAAATTGACCAATCAACTCCTCAATTCTCTGATCAAGAAGGTTGTCATAAATTCCTGGAGTAATTTTTTCCATCCGAGCCAGGATTGCATGTTGTAATATCTGTGTCAAACACTATTAGATACAGAGGAATACCCTCCCGGCTAATCTACTAATGATAATGAATTGCTTACTAACTACCCAACCTCCAGAAACGCCGTATTTCCCCACAAAAGCCATGTAATTGGTCAGAAATTATTTATCCTGCCTGTGACATTCTCTTTGTATATTTCTGATGGACTACTTCGTCCATTTTCTGCTACTGTTACCTTTATAACAACACCACGGCACTGGCCGGTTACAGGGTGTAACAAGGGCTGGTTCGTGCGTTACGGGGACAAGCATGTACAACTGTATAGTTATGGGCGCCGCTGGTCGGGATTTTCATATTTTCCTGTCTTTTTTACGCAATAACCCACACTTCCGGGTTAAGGCTTTTACCGCAACACAAATTCCGTTTATCGGTGCGCGTGATTTTCCGCAGGCACTGGCGGGATCCGAATACGAAAACGATATACCCATTCACGATGAAACAGAAATCAGCGGGCTGATACAGAGCCTTGAAATTGATTTTGTGTTTTTTGCCTACAGCGATATCTCGCACGCGGAACTCATGCATAAAGCCAGCCTGGTCCAGGCTGCCGGGGCCAGCTTTGTTATGCTCGGCCCGCAACACACCCAGTTGGCTGCCGATGTTCCGGTGGTCAGTATTACCGCAACCCGCACGGGAGCAGGTAAAAGCCCGCTTACACAGTGGCTGGCGCGTTTATTAATCGACCAGAGCTATCGTGTGGCGGCCATTCGTCATCCTATGCCCTACGGCAATCTTAACCTGCAGCGGGTGCAGCGTTTTGCCCTGCCGGAAGACCTTGATGCGCACGAATGTACGATTGAAGAACGCGAAGAGTATGAGCCTTATGTCAATATGGGTATCCCGATTTATGCGGGCGTGGACTACCGGGCCATTCTTGATGAAGCCCAGAAAGATGTCGATATTGTTTTATGGGATGGTGGTAATAATGATTTTTCCTTCATCCATCCCAACCTGGATATCGTGGTAGTTGATGCGCTACGTGCCGGGCATGAAATTGATTATTTTCCCGGTGAGGTCAATTTTCGGCGTGCCGATATCATCGTCATCAGCAAGTCCAATTCTGCCAGCGCAGATGCCTTATTGCAGATCAGGGAACACGCCCGCAACTTAAATCCGGATGCAATAGTTTGTACAGCCGATCTCGAGATTAGCGTGGATCACCCGGAACTCATGCAGGACCAGCGGGTGCTGGTGATAGAGGATGGCCCCACCGTGACCCATGGTGGCATGTCATTCGGTGCCGGAAGCGTCGCCGCGCAGCGATACCTGGCCACACCGGTGGACCCCCGACCCTACGTGAGCGGCACCCTCAGCGATATCTTTGTAAAAAACCCTCACCTCCAGAGTGTATTACCCGCCATGGGCTATTCAGACGAACAGTGCAGCGACTTGCGCAAGGCCGCCCTGCTCTGCTGTGAATCGGAACAGGCCACCTGTATCGTTGATGCCAGCCCGGCGAACTTTGACTGGAAACTGGACGAGGAAATTCCAGTTGCAAGGGTACACTACCGCTTTGTTCAACTGGATGGGCCACCGCTGGAACAGGCTGTATTGAAGTTGTTAACAAAAGACGGCAATGATGCACCCGGGTAACCGTTAGCACTGAACACTCACAAATTTTTCTTTTGCCAGGATGTGCTCACCACCCCAGCGGTACGCCACCAGTTTACCCCCCGGCCTGGCAACAGAGTAATCCAGGCAGGCAATATTATCCGCCAATGGTTCCGGCTGCCCTTCCAGCCAGTAGTGGCCGAGGAAAACCGGTGGTTCGTTATGGCCATATACAATCAGGTGGTCTCCATGAATTGGTTCGTTGGGGATATGTGTCACTGCACTCTGTGGCCCCATGAAGGCCTGTCGGTAGGTACTGGCTGTTTCATCCCACCACTTCACCCGAATGTGGCGGCGGGAATTACCTTCCTTGTCATCGAATGTTTGCCCATTAGGGAGTTTGATTTCCTTACCTTTCAGCAAACATTCTATGGCACGGTATTGCCAGGTTCCTGATTGACATGCAGCGTGTAGCAACGCGTCTGTTAAGCGTGGCTGGTGCAGGTCAACGGACTCATTTTGCTGGAGTTCCTGGATTAAATTTACGTCCCAGCAGGCGTGTACGATACGTATATTCCCAAGATCCAGCCATAAGGGTAAGGTTTTAAACCACTGGATAATCTCCGCATGTTCTGGAGAACCTTGAGGGTAATCCTGCAGGAAGGCTTGATGCTGGTTCCGGTTTTTTTCACAGTGGTGGCGCAGGTATCCGCCATCACTACTTTTAGTGGCATAAGCAATCGCATTGAATTCATGGTTACCCATTACGGCTAATGCCGCACCCGAATCGATCATGGGGCGAACAATATCAATGGCTTCGCGCTGGCCGGAACCGCGGTCGATAAAGTCTCCCAAGAAGATGATTTTACGCGTGGGGTGTTGGTAAACTTGGTCTATTTGACTATAGCCGAGCTTAGTCAACAGCGAAACCAGGCTTTTGTTACAGCCGTGGATATCACCGATTAAATCGTAAGATTGACTAGTTTCTGGTTTAGCTTTACTCAAAATCAACAACTCCAATTACCAATTAATTCCGTTACAAGCTGCTCACTATCCATCATCCGCCCGAGTGCGCTTTTCCCCGGGGAAAAGGTTTCTTCACTCCAGTCATTACCGGTAAAGCGTTTTGATATCTCTCTTGCGCGCTGTCCACAGGAAAAGTACATATTCTCCAGTGAGAGCTGCGCTGCGCACATGTTTGGTGTGAAGCTGTTGAAGTATAAAATCCCATTCCTATAGGCATAACTACCAAAGCCATAACCGAGTGGTTTTCTGGTTAACTCGTTTTCATTCATTATCAACGCCAGTTTGATGCCGTCAATATGATTTAGTTCCGGTAAGGGAAAACGTTGTAATTGCAACAGGCCGTTACCGTAAAGCGGATGCGGCTGATTACCCAGCACCTGGCATAGGGATGATTGATTGCCATACGGAAACTCAACAATAAATCCGGACGAATCAGCATTCCCCATCAGGGATGGTGGCCGGTTGAGGTATTTTTTACCTATTCCCAGGAAGTCTTCAGCGTTCCAACTGCAGGGGCTTACCCCCATTGGGATAACCAGTTGCTGGATAATACTTGCCAGTTCATCTGGCTCTGGCCTAATCCCATTTTCGGCATGGCCGCTGATAGCCAGCTCTGCATCCAGGGCAAGTGCTAACCGGGGGCCTTGTTCCCGTGCTTCGCCAATCTGTAATACCGATGCTGAACTTATCAGGTTTTGCATCCAGGGTCTTATATCAGCATACACCCTGACCAGCGAGCAAAGGCTCAGGGTTCTTGTCTTAGGGTCATAAACCGGGCCGCCCATGGAAGCAACCGACATCAATTGATCGTTGATTATCTCCAGTGCATTATCATTCAATACCACTGAGCGAAGCATTTCAGTGCGTACACAAATATAGTCCGCCACTTCGCCATCGGAAGCAGTTTCCTGGCCGATGGCCTCTATGGCCTGGGCGTTCTTATCGGCCCACCAGCGAAATCCATTGGCTGTTTGCTGTGACCATTCTTCATCTACTTTAAGTTGGTGTGTGTATAACCATTCAAGTGTTTGTGTGCCTGTATTCGTGTTCATAGCATGTCCTCTTTAGTACTTCGGGCAATAGGCCCCGGCGTACAAGCTGGATATCAAATACCGGATCGTAGTGTCAGTGTGACGGGAACGATCAACCCTTATTCTTCAATTTATGGGCAATAAAAAACCCGCTTAGCTTGCGCCAAAGCGGGTTTCTGAATCTACCGCGCTTTAGCTGTATTTTTAAAGCGCCCGCAAGCTGAAAAATCAAATCGGCGCTGTAGTTATTATACCTTAGTTACCTGGATTTTAGCATTCATTTTTTGCTGGCCAATTTTATTGCTAAGGCGATTTTGTATGAAAATTTTGACGATTGAACTGGATACCGGATAAGCCTATTCAGCTTTCCGGTATGACGAAGTAAGGTCTTTCCGGTATGACGAAGTGAGGGCTTTCCGGCATGACGAGGCGTGAGCTTTCCGGCATGACGAGGCGTGAGCTTTCCGGCATGACGAGATGGGGGCTTTCC
>JADFVZ010000105.1 GCA_015222805.1 Pseudomonadota bacterium | reverse complement strand
GAAGTGTTAGTCTTCGAAAAGACCTTCGAGGGCTTTCTCGATGGCTTTGGGGGATGACATCAATTTCATAAAACTATTGTCACCCATCATTGACAGGTCAGGGAAGTGAACTGCCATGCGGAAGCGCATATGCAGGGCTTCTACCTGATTGCCGGTTACCAGGATTTCATAGGGCAGGTAGGCATTCTTTTTAGGTCCCTGGAAGTCAACAATACTCATCTGGAAGGCATCGTCCAGGTCGCTTTCATCATCATTTGTTGCTTTCATGCTAACGCCAAATACAGTTTGTTCGCTGCCGGGGATGTCGATCCGGTAAACCAGACTTAGAGCATCGCCCTCCTTATTAAGTGCTTCCTTGGTTGCAGTTACAGCCTGCTGGTGAGATTTAAATTTAGCCAGTTCTGATGGGTCGTCAAAATATTGCATACCAAACATATAATGGTATTTTTTTAATTTCTTGGCAGTAGTTTTGGTTTTCTCAACACCATAGGCTTTGATATAACCCAGGCTTGCTTTCAGCTGGTCCTGTACAGCCTGCATATTTCCGTCGAGGCGATAGGCATACTGGATATAAACAGGGTTGATATAACTTACTTCGACTTTGCCACCAACCCGATTTACTGCTACACGCTGACCGGCTGCATAACCGCTGCGTTTTGATTTCGCCGCAATGGCTTTGAGGGTATCGTTGGTTACAACGATAATATTCGTGTCGGTAAAAGGGCTGTACTGACCGGCAATTTCGAATCCACCTTCCTGTAGTTTTTCAAGCGTTTCAGCTATCGAGTTTTCAAGATTTGAAGTGTTGTTTGAAGCGAGTATATAGGGTTGGATTATATCCGCCCCCTGGGCTGTGGAGGCAATGAATAACGCGGCCAGAAGTGCCACGGCAGCAGTAAATTTACGCATAACAGTTTCCTTAGGTTTAGTGAACTCCTGTGGGGATGCCAGGCTGAATGACTGATAAGCTCACAGGAATCTGTTTGAACTAAGACTATGCTACCAGATTCACCTGAGCACTGTTACTTAGACTTACTCAGTAGGTGTAATTGCGAAACCCGCGGCGTTCAGGAGCCTCATAGAGTGCTGCATCTATGATTGACCAGAGATGGAAAATCCAGCCTAACAGGACCAACCAGAACAGGGCAGTTAATATAAAAAATACAATGGCTTTCAGCCAGCTTCCCTGGATTAACTGACCGAGGCCCGGGATAAAAAAACTTGCCAGGGCAGCAATGACATTACCAGCAGTACCTTGTCCATTCATTCTTACTCTCCAGATTACAACTTATATATAACCCTTAATATGCTAATATCGTGCCAATATGATGTTGAGTAAAAACAGTGGGATAGGGGGTGAATATCCTCTTGTAAGGAAACTAAAATTTCAGGAGTGGTTAGATTGACCAGAATCTAGTCAATTGCCTGTATATTTTATTACCAGTAATTTTACTGTTTACATCCGGGGTGCCGGTTTTCATCAAGGATGTGATGGTGATGGTGATGGGTGTAAGGTGTATTCAAACCGATGAGGTGTATTTTCAAGCTTTTGCGATACTCTAGCACGAGCGATACATCCAGATTGGCATAGAATATATGTCCAGTGGGTTATGTGCCGCCCTGCTACCGCAAACGATGTCACCATTCGGTAATTTGATTTTATTTTGTACGGAGCCATCGGTGTTTCTCCATTGATCCAGGACGATGGCTTTAGTCGGTAGTTCGGCAGCTTTGAACATTCCGGGGGTATAGTCCACAGCTTTTCGGGTCCAGTTTTTGGGTAAATCATGGCTGGAAAATTTTCCGAGTACAGCATGATTATTTGCATCCCGGTTTGGCTTTAGTTGCCTCAGTAATTGAGAGTGTAGTTCCTGGCTGCTGATAAGCCGGGCAGGGTGTTGGGGCATGCTTTCCTGTACTACCTGTGTTTTTTGCGGCAGGGGTTCTCGGGGTATCACGGCTTCGGTTGGCTTTTCAATGACGGGTAAGGGTTCTGTTTTCTCCCGGTTTTCGGGTTCAGGAATTGTCAGGTCTGCTTCTGGATGAGCTGGAAATATGTGTTTCAGGCTGACCGAGAGCATCGCTGTTTCAGCGGGTTCATGCTTTGGTTTTTCCGTGTTTTGCCACACAGGTGTATGCCTTGCCAGCATAAGGATGAAAACAAAATGGATTGCCAGTGCCAGGATAAGCGGGTTTTTGTATAAACGAAGTTGTTGCCAGTGAGCTGTTTCGCCTGTTTGCATTAATTCTTGCTCAATCTGGTAATCGTGTTACCGGAATTATCGCAAATTTTGAGTTATAGAGTTGTTAATTCGGGCGATCTGGTTGAAAACTCTTAACCTAGATCAAGCGCAAAATTTTAAGCATGCGATATACTAGCCACCTCTTTTAGCAAGATAACGAGGAATAACATGGCTTACAAGAATATTACAATGCCGGAAAGCGGTGACAAGATCCGAATTGAAAATGACCAGTTAGTTATCAGTGATCAGCCGATACTCGGTTATATTGAAGGAGACGGCATTGGTAAGGACATCACTGATGCGTCACTCAGGATTTGGGATGCGGCAGTTGAAAAAGCCTATGGCGGCAAACGTAAGGTACATTGGGCTGAGATTTTCCTCGGAGAAAAAGCCGCCGGCATCTATGATGGTGATTATTTTCCGGATGAGAGCCTTGAGGCAATTAAAGAATTAATTGTATCTATTAAAGGTCCTTTGACTACACCTGTAGGCGGTGGTTTTCGCTCGTTGAATGTGTCCCTGCGGCAGACACTTGATCTGTATGCCTGTGTACGCCCTGTGCGCTATTTCGAAGGTGTACCATCACCAATGAAGCGCCCTGAAGAAGTTGATATCGTCCTCTTTCGCGAGAATACAGAGGATGTTTACAGTGGCCTGGAGTATGAAGCCGGCAGTCCGGAAAATGAAAAACTGGCGAAGTTCCTGCGTGAAGAAATGGGCGCCAAATTCTTTGAAGGTGCCGGCCTGGGGGTTAAACCTATTTCAGAGTTTGGCTCTAAACGCCTGGTGCGCAAAGCCATTGAATTTGCTATCGATAATAATCGGGAAAGCGTTACCCTGGTACATAAGGGCAACATTATGAAATTCACCGAAGGTGCATTCCGTAAATGGGGCTATGAAGTTGCTGCTGAAGAATATGCCGAGCAGACCATAAGTGAAGATGAGGTCTGGGCAAAACATGACGGCAAGGTACCAGCGGGTAAGATCCTGATTAAGGATAGAATTGCAGATATCACCTTCCAGTTGCTACAGTTGCGTCCGGCCGAATTCGATGTGCTGGCAACCACCAATTTAAATGGTGATTATATCTCTGATGCTGCAGCAGCCGAAGTTGGCGGCATGGGAATTGCCCCCGGGGCAAATATGGCAGATCATATTGCCGTTTTTGAAGCCACTCACGGCACCGCACCAAAATACACCAACCTGAATAAAGTTAACCCCAGTTCATTAATGTTCTCCGGGGTAATGATGTTTGATTACATTGGCTGGCCTGAAGTCGGTAAAATTATTGATGCGGCATTCCAGCAGGCAATCAGTGAAAAAATCGTAACCTATGATTTTGCCCGGTTAATGGAAGGTGCCAATAAAGTAACAACTTCCGGCTTTGCAGATGCACTGATAGAAAGGATGAAGAGTCAGTAAGATCATGGCGGTGTTATTTGACCGGCTCCGGGATTGCATTGTAGTTCCGGAGCCGGCATCCAAATGCCTTGCTGTTGAGGAATTATGGTCTTCTCTCGAAGACCAGCAACTGATATTAGCAGGGCAACCCGTGCTGGCAATTTCTGATCCCGGGCGTCCGCAGTATCCAGAACTGGTTTTACCCGCAGCAGTACCACGGCGGCGATTAGGGTCTCCAGCCGGTCGAGCCCGCCTTGTGCATGCAATTGCCCATATCGAGTTTAACGCCATCAACCTGGCACTGGATGCGGCTTATCGCTTTCGTGATTTCCCGCAAGAGTATTACCTGGACTGGCTCTCAGTAGCCTGGGATGAAGTTCGGCATTTCCGTATGCTGGAACAGCGCCTGCAGGATATGGGTTATAAATACGGTGATTTTCCTGCACATAACGGTCTCTGGGAAATGGCTGTAAAAACTGCTCATGATCCTATGGTCCGTATGGCTCTTGTACCGCGGGTCCTGGAGGCAAGGGGGCTGGATGTTACTCCGGGCATGATTAAGCGACTGGAAGCCGCTGGTGACCCACAAACAGTCGCAGCCCTGAGGGTTATCCTTGCAGAAGAAGTTCGACATGTAGCTATTGGTACGCACTGGTTCCACTGGTGTTGTGAGCAACGCGGCCTGGATTCTGAATCTGAATTCAGGAGCTTACTGGCAGACTATTACGGCAAACTGAAGGGGCCGTTTAATATCCCCGCCAGGCTTGAGGCAGGATTTACCCAATCGGAGTTAGACTACCTGCAGTCCTGAATACTGTTGTGTTCTACCAATTTCTTATCCGTAGTCTGGATTGAAATCCTGTGATCAGCCCAGGTCATATATCTCAAGGTTTCGGGCTTTGCCGTTGAAGCCAATAATCAAACTCATCAATCAGCACATCCAGTGGTACCGAGCCAAGACCGAGAATGAAGTCATGGAAATCACGCAGGCTAAATTTGGCTGCCAGGGTTTCTTCCGCCTTAGTCCGCAATTGCCAGATAGTGTACTCCCCAAGTTTGTATGATAAAGCCTGGCCAGGCCAGGATATATAGCGGTCGACTTCGGTTTCAACATTGTGCAGGGCAAGGGCGGTATTGCCGGCGAGGTAATCAATCGCTTGTTGCCGTGACCAGCCAAAGGCATGGATGCCGGTATCAATGACCAGGCGGCAGGCACGCCACATTTCGTAAGTCAGGCGGCCGAATTCCTGATACGGAGTTTCATAGATCCCCATTTCCACCCCCAGTTTCTCCGCGTACAGTGCCCAGCCTTCACCGTAAGCTGAGATATAGTCACTGCGCCTGAATGCCGGTTGCTCATCAAGTTCAAGTGCCAGGGCTGCTTGCAGGTGGTGACCGGGAGCTGCTTCGTGCAGGGTCAGTGCGGGCAGGGTATACATAGGGCGCTGCTTAAGGTTGTGGGTGTTGACCCAGTAATAACCCGCTTTACCGTCCTCAAATGCCCCGCCCACATAACGGCCGGTAGTGAAAAATGGTGCGATGGCTTCAGGTACCGGTGCTATACCATAGGGCTGGCGCGGCAATTTGCCAAAATATTCGGGTAGTTTGCCATCAATTACCTTTGCGAAGTAGGAGGCTTCAGCTAGTAACTGATGGGCAGATTTGGCATAGAACTGTTCATCAGTGCGCAGGAACTGAAGGAAATCGGCAAAGCTGCCTTTGAAACCGGTTGCTTTGATAACAGCATCCATATCTGTACGTATACGTTTTACTTCAGACAAGCCCAGCTGATGGATTTCTTTGGGGCTCATATCTACTGTGGCGTATTTATATATTTGTGCACGGTAGAGTTTTTCACCCCCGGGTAATGCTGTGGCTGCGAGTTCTTTCCTTGCGCCTGGGTAGTATTCTTTATGCATAAACTCCAGTAGCTCAGTGTAGGCTGGAACCACATTCCTGTTAATCAGGATTTTGGCTCGCTGTTGCAGTGCATGCCATTCTTTGTCGGCAAAGAATACGGGTTTTTTTGCGTTGAATGGTTTGTAAAACACACTCTCGGTTGGTTCAGTAACAATGTGACTGCTGATAGCCTGGTCACGGCCTTTGAGTATCGCCTGGGGCTGGGTCATGCCTTCTTTCAGCGCAAGCCTGAGTAGTTGCAGGTATTCTCGATTTACATCCGGTAATTTATCCAGTTTGGCCAGGTAGTTGCGGTAATCATCGGTCCGGTTGAAGCGGCCTTCTGGCAGCATTGCCCAGTCTATATACCAGGCCCAGTCGCTGTTAAATGGAAACAGGTACAGGCGGGTTTCATAGTCATTACTGAAATTAATCAGCTGGCGTTGGAAAATTCGGTAATTGATGCAGTTTTCACGGCTTAATTGCTGACAGTCGATTTTATCCAGCTGCCTGAGGGTGTTTTGCCAATAACGATAGCGGCGTAACTGGTCTTCGATGCTGACATGTTTGAGCTGGTTGGCGTAATCATCCACCCCGGAGTTTGCCGCCAGTTGCGGGAATTCCCGTAGCCGAAATCCCCACTCCTGCTGGTACAGCTGGATAAATTGTTTGTCTACTGCAGAATCGTCCGCGGAAGCGACCGGTACCAGGGAGCCTAGTAGCCATAAGAAAGCTAAAACCTTAATCATCAGTAGCAACTTTATAGGGTCCAAAAGTTTGAGTCGTACTACCGGTGGCCCGCCCGGTTACAGGATCAATACTTTCAAAATCCACATTTTCGATGACCTCGGTCGTCAGGACCTTTTTACCGTCACGATAAAGTACAAAATAGAGATCAGGTGTGCGTTCAGCGGGGGAATCGAGTGAAGATATATCACTGACGGAAATCAGCATGCCTGCACTGCCGTCTTTTTCAAGCCTGGCTTCTGCCAGTGTTGCGT